>MEOD01000110.1:1705-10246 GCA_001768555.1 Bacteroidetes bacterium GWF2_29_10 | reverse complement strand
AAAAAAACAACATTAAGTATGTTCATGAAAGAAATGAACATCCAAATTATCAAAAAAGTTTTTTTAATAATTTAAATAGCATTTTTTATAGAAAATCTTTAATATTTTTTAATGCTATTGTTTTGATTTCTGAATCTTTAGGAGATTATTATAAAACAATAGCCAGTAAAAAAATTGAAATATTTGTTGTCCCTCCTTTTATGGACCCTAAAGAGTTTTTTGAATCCACAGAAGAGATTGACGAATATCAGGATAAGTTTAAAATTGTATATTGTGGAGCTTTGTCTCAACAAAAGGACGGAATATTAACAATGTTGGAAGCTATATCTATTGTTAAAAAGAAATATGCTAATATTAAATTTATTGCACTTGGGGATACTAAATCAATTGAGGCAAAAAATAAGATTAACAAACTTGTTGAATCTTTAGATATTAATGAATACATCGATTTCAAAGGATATCTTCCTCGAAAAGATTATGTTAAATATATGAAAAATGCGGATATGCTTGCTTTAGCTAAGCCTACAAATTTGCAAAATGAATATTGCATGCCTCAAAAAATAACAGAATATATAGCAACAGAAAAACCTTTTCTTGTCACAAAGTCTCCGAATATTGAGTTTTATCTAAAAGATGGTGAAAATATTATTTTGGCTGAACCTGACTCCTCCCAAAAATTTGCCGAAAAGATAATTTATTTTATTGAAAATTATGAGGCAGTAAAGGAGATTACTAAAAAAAGCCATGTATTATCCAATACTGAATTTAATTATAAATATCAATCGAAAAGATTAATAGATTTTTTTTATAACATAAAATAAACAAGAGCCTATTTTGTTGCTTTTTTTAGTGTAAACGTAAATGTAGTTCCTTCATTTACTAAGCTCTTTACGTTTATCACTTGATAATGTGCTTCAATTATATGCTTTACAATAGCTAAACCTAATCCTGAGCCACCTTGTTCTCGAGAACGACTTTTTTCTGCTCTATAAAACCTTTCAAATATTCTAGGAATATGTTTTTCTTCTATTCCTAAACCATTATCTTTAATTTCTACAAGAATATTATCATGCATATCAAAAAATCGAATTTTTGTATAGCCTTGCTCATTACCATATTTTATAGAATTTTCTATAAGATTTATCAAAACCTGTCGTATTTTTTCTTTGTCTGCTTCAACAAAAATATAGCTAGCAAAATTCTTATCTATAAGAAGTTCTATATTCCTATTATTAGCTTTTATTTCTAAAAACTCAATAACATCTTGCGTTAAATCTATTATGTCAAATCGGGATATAGAAAGTTTAAAATTTTGTGACTCAAGCTTTGAGATTTCTTCCAAGTCTTCAACTATTGCAATTAACCTTTCGATGCTCCTCTCTGCTTTCATTAGATATTGTTTGTTAATTGTTGAATCTTCCAGACCTCCATCAAGCAACGTTAGTATATATCCTTGTATATTAAAAATAGGGGTTTTTAGTTCATGCGACACATTGCCCAAGAATTCTTTCCTATAATTTGCCATTGTTTTTAGTTTATCTATCTCTTCTCTTCGCTCCTTGGCCCAACCGAGCACTTCATCATTTGCATTTTTTAAGATATCTCCTGATAAATTAATTTTATTAGATTGAGAATTTGATTGGTTTGGTTTAAGATTGTGAATAGTTTTGTATATCACTTTTATCTTATCATAAATAAAAAGCCGAATAGCATTAAGAAATAAAAAAAAAGAAAGCAAAAAAGATATAGTAAATATAATCAAAATTCCAATCAATGAAATGTTCTGGAAAATCAAAGATTCTAAAAAAAGTAATAAACAAAGGCTTAATGAAAGAATAAGCGATGTATAAAAAGCTATTTTTTCTAAAGAAATATTTTTCATCTATTTAATTTTCATACTTATAACCAACTCCTTTTATCGTAACAATATTACTAATATCAACTTTTTCTCTTAATTTTCTAATATGAACATCTATTGTTCTGTCCCCAACAATTACATTACTTCCCCAAACATTATTATAAATTTCTTCTCGTGTAAATACTTTATTTGGTTTTGATGCGAGCAGTTCTAAAAGTTCAAATTCTTTTTTTGTTAATATTATTTCTTTACCATCTTTAATTACTATAAAGCGTTCCCTATCAATAATAAGATTTTTTATTTCATTTCTGTCTTGTATATCTTGTTGATAATTACCTCCATTTTTACTTACTCTTTTTAATAGTGCTTTAACTTTACTAATGAATATCTTTGGTTTTATTGGTTTTGTTATATAGTCATCAGCTCCAGCTTCAAATCCTGCTAATTGAGAATAGTCTTCACTCCTTGCCGTTAGGAAAATAATCATTGTTCTAGCTAAAGATGTATTTTTTCGCAATTCGATACAAGTCTCTATCCCATCCATCCCAGGCATCATTACGTCAAGAATTATAAGATCAGGAACTATTGTAGCTGCATTTTTTAATGCTTCTCGCCCATTGTTTGCTTTGTAGACATCAAACCCTTCTTTTTTGAGGTTATATCCTAAAAATTCAAGAATATCCTCTTCATCGTCAACAAGTAAAATTTTATTATTCATAATTATTTAATCAATTTTTTCCAAAATTATAACTATAAAAATGCCTGCATGTTAAAATATAGTTAAGTTAATGTTAAGCATGTTAAGTTAATGTTAAATATGATTATTTTCTTCATGAATTAAAGCCATCTTTTCATTAAAATAAAATAAACATTTTCATCAATGCAAATTTATATTAAATTTAAGATAATTACAAACATTTTTTTTCTACAACAACAAAAACTCAAATCTATAAATTAAATATAGAAAATTTTCTTAAAATGAAAAATTTAATGTAGGTTTGTATTTTGAAAAATTAAGAAAAAAATATAGCATGGATAATAACGACAACGATAATAAGAAAAAGGAAGAAGAAGAGGATAACATAGAAGAAGAATGTTTTTTATTTAACAAGACTATAGATGCTTCTCCCATTAAAAACTTAAAATTTAATGACAACACAATAAATATAGAATCTAATTACATACGAACTCATTGCCATAAAGCCCATTCTTTCGATTGGCTAACAGAAATAACTGATTTGATTAAAGATAAATCAAACATGGTGGAGATTGCTTTCAAAAATGGACGAAAAGAATATTTCCTTCTTCAAAATGAATTAAAAATTAAAGTAGGCGACATAGTGCTGGTTGAGGCAAACCCTGGATATGACATTGGAATTGTAAAATTAATCGGAGAAGCTACTAAATTACAAATGCGAAAGAAAAATATTAAAATTTCTGAGTATGAAATAAAAAGAGTTATTCGCAAATGCAGACAACCCGAAATAGATAAATGGAAAAATGTGATGGATCTGGAGTTCCCTGCTATTTACAAATCTCGTGAATTAGCTCGAAAATTAAACCTCTCAATGAAAATTACTGATGTGGAATATCAGGCAGACCGATCAAAAGCAATATTTTATTACACTGCGGATGACAGAGTTGACTTTAGAGAATTAGTTAAAATTTTAGCAGAACAATTCTCAATTAGAATTGAAATGCGCCAATGTGGTATGCGTCAAGATGCAGGACGATTAGGAGGACTTGGTTCGTGTGGAAGAGAGTTGTGTTGTGCTTCATGGATGAGCAAATTCCATTCCGTATCAACAAACAATGCCCGTGTTCAACAATTATCATTAAACCCTCAAAAATTAGGGGGGTTATGTAGCAAATTAAAATGTTGCTTAAACTTTGAATATGACAATTATTTAGAGGCTTCAGGAAAATTCCCAGACAACTCTATTGTATTGAAAACAAAAAAAGGAAACGCTGTGTTTCTAAATAATGATGTATTTAGGGAAATATCCTGGTATGCTTATGATAATGAGTATAATAAAATGATACCATTATCATTAAGGCGAATAAATGAAATTATCGAAATGAATAAAAATAAAATTTTCCCTGACGATTTGTTAGAAGTTGATAAAAATGTAGAGGAAGAAAAACCTGATTATCAAAATATTGTTGGTGTTGAAAGCACTGCTAGATTTGATAAGAAAGATAATTTCAAAAATAAGAAAAAACGAAAATAAAGTGAAAATAAGAAGTTGGATTGTATTTGCGTTAATTTCTATTGTATTGTTATCTTGTGACCCTAATAGGGTTTATGATGAATATAAGGAAATTCCTAAATATACATGGAATTATAAAGAAAACGTTAACTTTAATATAAATATAGAGGACACAACCATATTGTACAATATGTATATTAACGTTAGGCATACAAGCGATTACATGTTTAGCAATCTTTATTTATTTATTGACATAAAATATCCTGATAATAAAATATCAAGAGATACTGTAGAATGTGTATTAGCGGATGACAGAGGTCGATGGCTCGGAGAAGGGCTTGGGGGAATGTGGGATAGTAAAATATTAATTAAAAAATCTTTTAAATTCAACTTATCAGGTGAGTATAAATTTGATATTTATCAAGCTATGCGCGTTGATGATCTTACAGATATAATGGATATAGGATTGAGAATAGAAAAATATATGCCTAAAAAAAAATAATCATAATTTATGTCACAAAAATCTGGCTCAAATACAAAAAAGGGCATCTTAATATCAATATGGGTAGTGATTTGGTTACCAGTAATAATAATCGCTTTGATATTGCTAATGATTTGGAATGGATGGCTTGGTTTTATGCCTACATTTGAAGAATTAGAAAACCCAAAATCAAATCTTGCTTCTGAAATATATTCTGAGGATGGTAAAATATTAGGGACATATTACATACAAAATAGGTCTAATATACATTTCGAAGACTTATCTCCAAATATAGTTAATGCTTTAGTTGCAACCGAAGATGCCCGCTTCTTTAAACATTCTGGAATAGATTTTAGAAGCATTTTAAGAGTTATTTTTAAAAATATTGTTATAGGAAATAAAAGTGCTGGAGGAGGGAGTACTTTATCTCAACAATTAGCGAAAAATCTGTTCCCTAGAGAGAGCAATTTAAACCGCATGGAATTAGTTATTATAAAACTAAAAGAGTGGCTTACTGCAATAAAATTAGAGCGTAATTATACAAAAAAAGAAATTATTGCTATGTACTTGAATACTGTTGACTTTGGGAGCCAATCTTTTGGTATAAAATCAGCAACCCGAACTTTCTTTGACAAGGAAGCCAACCAATTATCTATTCCTGAGTCCGCATTATTAGTTGGATTATTAAAAGCTCCAACATATTTCAGTCCTGTAAGAAATCCTGAAAGATCTGTAAAAAGGCGAGAGGTGGTGCTTGCCCAAATGAAAAAATATAAATACATAACTGAAGAGCAATATAACAAATATAAAGACGAGCCCCTTGATATGTCTAAATATGAAATACTAGACCATAATGTAGGGCATGCAACTTATTTCAGGGAATATCTTAGAGAATATTTAACTGAATGGTGCAAAAATCACAAAAAAGAAGACGGTTCTGTTTATAACATATATAAAGATGGGCTAAAAATATACACAACTATTAATTCGAAAATGCAAAAATATGCAGAAGAATCTGTTAGAGAAGTAATGAAAGATCTTCAAATTACTTTTTTTAAACATTGGAAAGGTATAAAAAATGCACCTTTTGATAGAGAGTTAAAAGATGAAGATATTGAAAAAATTATACATCAGTCAATAATAAGAAGCGACAGGTATATATTAATGAAAAGGGCAGGAAAATCGGATAAAGAAATAACAAAAGCTTTTAATACTCCTGTAAAGATGAGAGTATTTTCCTGGAATGGAGAAATTGACACGATAATGACTCCAAAAGATTCTATATTCTATTACAAGTATTTCCTACTTACAGGATTTATGGCAATGGATTCTGAGTCAGGTCAAATAAGAGCTTATGTTGGAGGAATTAATTATAAACATTTCAAATATGATCATGTTATAAAAGGGAAAAGACAAGTTGGCTCGACATTCAAACCTTTTGTTTATACTCTCGCAATGCAAGAAGGGGAATTCTCGCCTTGCACAAAAGTGCCGAATGTATCTGTCTCGTTCGACCTTTATAATGGTGAAAAATGGACACCAAAAAACTCTGATGATGCACGTGAAGGCGAAATGGTTACTTTAAAATGGGCTCTAGCAAATTCTATAAACTATGTTTCAGCTTATCTTATGAAAAGATATTCCCCTGAGTCAGTTATCTCTATTGCAAGGAAAATGGGAGTTAAAAGTTATATCGAACCTGTTTACTCTATATGCTTAGGCACTGCTGACATATCATTATACGAAATGGTTGGAGCATATAATACATTTGTAAATAAAGGGCAATGGGTAGAGCCAGTATTCCTAACTCAAATAACTGACAAATATGGACATGTGCTAGAAAAGATAATCCCTAAAAGAAACGAAGCTATTAGTGAAGAAACAGCTTACCTTATGATTAGTTTAATGAAAGGTGTTGTTGAAGGTGGCACAAGTGTGAGATTAAGGTATAAGTATAAATTAACTAATCCTATTGCGGGAAAAACTGGTACAACTCAAAATAATTCTGATGGTTGGTTTATCGGGCTAACACCGGAAATATCAGGAGGAGCATGGGTTGGATGTGATGATAGAAGCGTTCACTTTAGAAGCATTACTTTAGGTCAGGGAGCTAATACAGCATTACCTATCTGGGGATTATTTATGCAAAAAGTATATGAAGATAAAAGCCTTAATATAGAGAAAGATATTGATTTTCAAAGACCAGCATCCAAAATATCAGTCGAATTAGATTGTGCAAAATATGAGCAAAATAAAAGCACTGATAAAAAGAAATTCAAATTTGATAATGACGGATTTTAAATATTTCAAATCTTCTGTAACTATATTTATAGATACGCAATCTTTTGTGATTCTTAAATTAATTGCTCTATTTCTTTTTGCTAACATCTATTGTTTCTCTCAGCAAAAAATAGAGCTAATAAATGCAAACAAGCTAAAGTTTGACAAAACAATAAATGAAAATTTTAAAATTCTTTCAGGAGAAGTAAAGTTCAAACATGATAATGTTATTTTTGAATGTGATAGTGCTTTCCTTTATGATGATGAAAACAAAATTGATGCATTTGGAAATGTTAATATATCAAATATTGATAAAACAAATGAAAATTTCAATATAGTAGGAGATATATTTAAATATAGTGGAAATACCAAAATAGGATTTATTGAAGGTAATGTTATATTCAAAGATGAACAAATGACTCTAAAAACAGATAAGGTTGATTACAATGGATTAAATAACATAATACATTACAATGACTGGGGATACATTACCGATAAAAGTATGCAATTAACTAGCAAGTCTGGACTTTACTATATTGATACTAAAGATTTCTTTTTTACTGAAAAGGTCGACGTTAAAAATGAAAATACTCAACTCAATTCTGATACTTTACTATATAATTATAATAGTAAAATAATCAATATTATCTCAAAAACTAAAATAATATCTGACAGCACTACAATTTACACATCTAATGGATGGTATAATAGCAATACCGAAAGTGCTATGTTAAACTATCAAAACCTTATTATCAATGATAATAAAACTATAATTGCAGACACAATATTATACAATGCATCAAAAAATGAAATTATATGCCATTCAAATGCTTTCTTAAACGACACAGCTTCCAAAATAGCTCTAGCTGCTGACTATATATATTTCAATCAAAAAATAAGAAATGGCATAGCTACTAAAAAATCCAATCTAATAAGTTACTCTGACGCTGATACTACTTTTATTAAAGGAGACACAATAAAATTCTCTAATGACACAATCTCTGATGAATGGACTGTCAATATAGAAGGAAACAGTAAATCATTTAACACTAAAATGCAATCAATTTCTGACACAATTATATTTATAAGCAATCAAAATTGTGTTTATATGCTTGGAGAACCTTTTATTTGGTTAGACTCGGCAACTCAAATATCTTGCAAATACTTGCAAATGCAACTTAATGAAGATAAAAACTTAAAAGAAATTTATTTTATTGGAAAACCATTTATAATAACAAAAGACACTTCAAACGAATACAACCAAATTAAAGGAATTGAAATGTACGCTTCATTTCTTGAAAATGAATTAAAATACATCGATGTTTACAATAATGCTGAAAGCATTTATTTTGTTAAAGACAGCATTTACACAATTGGTATAAACAAAATTGAAGGAGACACTATCACAATTAGCTTTAGCAATGAGGAACTAAACTCAATATTTGTTAAACACAAAACAACCGCCAACTTAATATCTCCTTTAAATGCAAAAAAACATGACCTAATACTAAAAGGATTTGCATACTTCCCCGAAAAAAGACCAAAATCTAAGTTTTTTTAATAAGTAACCTTAATTATTTATTTAAACATATTTTAGAACAAGACAAAATTACTTAGTGGTTTTAAATAACTGGAGTATTCTAAATAATATACTAATGTCATTTACAATCAATTACATAAACCCAAATTAGTCATTAGGATTTTTTTGATAA
>MEOD01000110.1:0-1622 GCA_001768555.1 Bacteroidetes bacterium GWF2_29_10 | reverse complement strand
AGGACGACACTAAAATCCCTTCTGACATTAGGGTGAGCGAAGAACATGAGACACCATCAATTATCTATTATGTTTTTTCTAATGACGAATCTGGGATAAACGAATAATTATCAGCGTAAAAATTCTATTACTGTACATGAAAGGTACATGAAAGGTACTATAACAGTACATAAAAGGTACTATAAAGGTGTCTCGTCCTAAAATATGTTTACACAAAAAAATTAGAATTAAGAAAAAAGATTGTAATACCTAAACGCTATCATAATACCCACAATAATTAAATATCCTAAACACCGTAGGTGTGAAATTATTGTAGCAAAACAAATAACACAAACACATTAAACACCGTAGGTGTGGCATTATCACTTTATACAAAAATCTAAATTAAGAACTTGATAGCAATTTGGTATAAACTTATTTTAGGATTATATAAAATAAAAAATAACAGGAATAATTTAAATTATAAAACTTATGGCCACAATTACATATCTTCCTGATTTATAGTGACAAAAGATTCTATCGTTTAGAATTTATTATAAATAATTAAAAATATTAAATATTGATAATAAGGGAATTACAATCCTTATTTTTCACAAACCCCCGTTATTTCTACGAAACACATAAAATAGAATAAATACTAAAAATATTTTAAATAATCTTTGTTTTTTAATAAAAACGTTATATATTTGCTACGAGAATTTATTTTATATTATGAAAACAAAAAGAATAATTTTAGTTATTTTGAGCATATTTGCTATTTTAAATATAGGAGTATGCCAGAAATCATTATCAAATGAGAGTCCAGAAGCGATATTTAAGAAGATAGACAGAAAAATGAATCTACTACGATTTTTAAAAATAGGTAATGGAAAGTATATAACTCATTATGAAGGTAATTTTGATGGAAGTTATTATTCCCTCTCTGCCTTTCCCAATATAAGTATAATTAAAGATGTATTAGAAGTTATTAAAAGTAAAGATATCGATTTTTATAATTATTTGTATCCTCCGTTGAGCAAAAGATATGGGTTTTGTTCTGATATACAAAAGAAAGAAAAAAATAAGACAAAGAATTTATATTACATTTATTCATATCCTATAGTATATATCAGTTATGAACAAGTTTTGGGGCTATGCAAAGGTTTAGAAAGCAATTATAATAATTTAATAGATATTTGGGTTAAAAACAATGAGAAAGAATCATTAAAAATCATAGTAAGATTGCCTTCTAAAGAAGAACTTCAGCAAGTGTATTCTTTGTTTAATCCAGATAATTGTATTAAAAATTGTAATGTAGACACAACAGGCAAAGGTTTAGACTTGAAGAATACATTAAAACATTATTTTAGTTACGAGAAACAAAAAGGCAATCCTGCTTGTAGTTTCTTATATGGCAATGTTGCAGAAATGACAAACGAAAAGGGTATTGCCATGGGAGGTAGTTGGGCTCACGATTGTAGCTATTGCTCTCCAGATAAGGTAATAAAATATGACAAACCAGAGCCATGGTTAGGCTTTAGGCTTGTGTTTGAAGTGGTAAGGAAATAAACACCACGTTGTAAACAACAAAAGGGTACCGTTCAAAAAAGTGTGTCTTATAAAACTATTTTTAGATGTTAAAT
>MEOD01000109.1 GCA_001768555.1 Bacteroidetes bacterium GWF2_29_10 | reverse complement strand
AAATTTAACAATCAAAAAACAAAATAAAAGATTGATAATTATTTATAACTATAATTTACAACTATTTACATTGCAAATTTTCTAATGGTATCCATTAGAAAATTTCAAAAATATTTAGGGCGTTTCTCTTATGGACAATCTGGGTTTTATTATTAAAAATCAATTACGCCAAAACTTTGGTGATAGCTTTTGTATATTTTTTTGTTTATTTAATTAAAGTTATATATCCCATATGTGTTTTTGTTGCACCATGCAAATCTTTTACTTTTATTAACCATATATATATGTCACTTTGAGCATAATTGCCATTTAGTTTCCCATCCCAAGGTTTGTTTATATCATTAGATTCGAACACTATTTGCCCCCATCTATTGAAAATAGAAATACTATAACTATCTTTTTGAAATTCCCCTATAATAGGAGTGAAATAATCATTTACATAACCATCTGTTGGAGTAAATGCATTAGGAGCATAGAAAGTATAACCATTTTTTACTTCTAATGTTTTAGTCATGCTATCTCTACAACCAAAATCGTTTTCTGCTACCAATGTTATATAAAACTTCCCTGTATCGGAAAATTCATGCATAGGGTTTTTTATATAAGAATAATTTTGGGATAAAACTCTATTGTCTCCAAATGTCCAATAAAAAATAGAAGCATCAAATGATTTGTTTTCAAATTCAACCATAGAATTGTTTATTTCTATCATTTCCGGGGTATAATCAAAATCAGCTGTAGGAAAAGAAAAAACTTCAACATAATTATCAAAATCATAATTATAAGAACAGTTTTCAATAGTTTTTATTTTACAACTGACATCATAGTTGCCAGAGTTTAAATATGTATGTTTTAGGTAATTCCCTTGCTCAACAATGCTGTCTCCAAAACTCCACAAAACCAATTGTGGGTCAAAAAGACTATCATTAAGGCTAGCTATATTAAAAATAACATCTAAAGGCACACAACCTTTGTTAACAGATGATGCTATATCTAAATAAGGCTTTCTAAACACCTTAATATCAACACTATCATAAGCCATGTTATTGCAATTATCTCTAACTGTAACAAAATATCTTTGATTTGTTTTTGTTGTAAGAATTCTGCTATTGGAAACAGATATGTTTCCATCACTCCATGTATAATATAATTTATTATTAACGCCTCCTGTAACATTAACATATATGTTAATAGTATCTTGCTCACATTTTGGATTATTTCCTACTACTTGTATTTCTGATTTTAACTTTTCTTCGGAAAATTCTATTTTTGTTGTATCCGAAACAATTTCACAACCATTATTATCAATACACTTAACAAAGAAAAATGTATAGTTTTTAGCTAAGATATTTATGTTAGCTCCCCCACTATAAGCATTGTTCCATATGTATTTATATGGAGATACACCTCCTGTTACGGTTGCGGTTAATTGAATAGAATCTCCAAGGCAAAAGCCATTAGGTTTGCTAATATTAACTGATAATTTGGGATAACCATGAATTACTGCTTCATTTTGCTTTTTACATCCTTTAAGATCTGTAATAGTAAGTTTATATTGATTTGCAGGCACATTTGTAATTATATTTAAATTTGAACCAGTTGACCATGAATATGAATAATCAGGAGTACCTCCTGAAACTATTGCTTTAATATGTCCACTGTTATCTCCATAACATTTTGTTTCTTCTATATCAAAGGAAATAGCAACATCATTAGGTTGAGATATATAAGCTTGAGCAACAGCATTACAGTTATTACTATCTGTAACAATTACAGTATATTGTCCTGCAGAAAGTTTTTCTGCTAAAGCATTTGTATTTCCATTGCTCCAAGAATAAGTATAATTTCCAGAACCTCCCGAAGCAATAACTAATGCACTTCCTTTGCTTTCTCCAAAACAATTGTTATTCTTAATATCTGATAATGGTATATCTACAATAAGTTTTACTGGTTCAGAAATTGTCACAGAAATAACTGTGTCACAATTATTTAAATCTGAAACAGTAATATTATATACACCTTTGCCTAAATTATTAACAGTGCTACTTGTTGCTCCATTGCTCCATAGATAAGAGTAACCTCCATTACCTCCTGTTGATGTTACTTTAGCGCTACCATTATTAAGACCAAAACAAGTTATGTTTGTGACATCTGAAGGAAGTATTACTGAATTAAGTCTTGTAGGTTGAGAAATATTAACATTCAATACCGTATCACAAAGAGCTGAATCCGAAACAGTAACAGAATAAATGCTGGCATAAAGACTCGTAGCCTTATATGTATTTTGTCCATTACTCCAGGTATAATTATAGCTACCAATACCTCCAGAAGCACTTATCTCAACACTACCATCATTTTCGCCAAAGCAAGAAATATTTTTTAAAGAAGAAGGTGATATTGATGCTTTAAAAAGATTAGCCTCAGCAATTATTGCTGTATCTGTTAGCAAACAACCAATTGCATCCTTTACTGTCACAATATATGTTCCAATAGCTAAGTTATTTATTGTGGTAGTATTTTGTCCATTATTCCATGTGTATGAAAGATTTCCATTACCTCCGGAAGCATTGACAGTAGCACTCCCATTATTTACCCCAGAGCAATAAACATTTTTAATATTTGAGATACTTGTAGTTATTTTGTTAGGCTGGTCTATATTTACAGTAATAATAGTGTCACAGCCATTAGAATTTGTTATTGTTACAGTGTTTTTACCATAAACCAGATTGGTTGGGGTATTGTTTGTTTCACCAGAACTCCACAAATAAGAATATTTTAGTGAATTGTTTGCAGGAGTAACAGTAGCTTCCCCATTCACATCTCCAAAGCAAGTAACATCTTTAATGTTTGAAACTGTTACTTTTGAACCAAAATAATTTTCTTTTGGAACATTAATAAGCAAAATTGTATCACATCCAACATTGTTAGTTACTGTAACTTTATAGTCCCCTGCTTTCAAATTATTTATTGATTTAGTATCATCTCCTGTTGACCATTTATACTTTAATTGATTAGTATCTCCATCAATAGTAATATCTATAGCTCCTTTAGAATTATTGCATATTTCAGGGGTTATATTCGGAATTATTTTAGAATAGTACTGTAGTTTATGCGTTATATTTTTTGATATAAAACTTACATACCACCATGTATTAACAGTGTTCCCATCGCCAACAGAATTTATCGGAAGCTCCGTATAATAATCAAAGGAACATGTCCATTTATGACATCCACCAGTAGCCATGCAACCATTCAGGTTAGTTGAGCCCCCTATTTTAGAATCATCCCAAAATAAAGGAAGATTATCATTTGTTATTTTGGGTCGAACAACTTTCACAATATAACCTTTTGGGTTTTGTTCAACATCATTAAATGGAATATTAGTTAAACCGTTAATATAAGTAACTTGAATTTTAATATCGGTATTTGGGGCAACATAATTTCCCAAACCATCTTTGCCATCCCATTTAATAGAATTTTTTCCTGTATTGATTACTAAACTTTTATAAACATCTGCTGTTCCCGATTGATAACCATCTTCATTATTTAAATCAAACAAAACCATAGCATTTCCCTTTTTATTAACTGAAAAGTCAACCGAAACATCTTTAAAGCAACCAGATATACTTGGATCTGTTGTTACTTTGCCTATTTTCCCAGTTGGAAAAAGTATAGAATCAGGATCATTTAAAAATACTTTATATTGAGGGTATGTGTATTCATTATTTTCATCAAATCTAGATTTCCTGTCCTCAATAAAATTCCCAGTTTTGCCAGCACCATTTTCGTTTGATGCCAAAATAAAAACAAGAGGTTTTATTCCATTTAAATCAAGAGATGTAACAATGCCATCATTTGCATAAATAAAGACTTTTCCAGAAAATGCATAATCATATAAACCTTTATATCCCGTTGTAAAATACCATGCCTTTGACCAGACTCTTCCTAGTTGAGCAATATTAGAACTATTCGCAACAGTAATATCAAAAAATGCTATTTCTCTTCTTACATAATCAATACCAGGTTTTTTTGAATAGCCATTTTGATATTTTACATCAAATTCAATCCAATAATCTCCTGTCTTTTTTGTTATATACTTAGCTGCATTATATCCTCCAGATGACAATACACTCGGTCCTATAACGGCTTGATTGTAATTATATATATGTCCACTAGAAGCACTGTATATATTAGTCCAATTAACAACAACATTTCCCGTTGGGTCTAATATTCTATAATATAAATCATCAACTGCTTCTTCATAACCAAAGTCATAAGACAAAATTTTCCCAAATCCTAGATATATTATTTCTCCTGATTCTTTAATACTAATATTTAATCTATAATCTTTATGTCCATTATCAAAAGCAAAATCACTAGATAACGGATCTATTTGTATCATTCCATGGCTTGAGGCTGTAGGCATAATTTCTTTAGTACCTTCAGCAAAAATAAGCAAATTGAGCAAAAGCAATTGTAATATAAAATAGCTCTTTGACATAGTCTATATTATTATTCCATTATAGTTTTAATTAAGTTTTGTCTTTGTTCTATTTAATATATTTCAATCACATTAGAGCATAACTCAACTTTATTGTTTTTATTGTTTTTTTTATTAATCTTAACAGACAATTATTCAAAAAAAACGCCCAAATTTACAAATAATTAATAAATACACTAAAAATTAAGTAAAAATATAAATTTAAAAAAGTTTATATATACTATGTAGTTTAATTAGGGGATTCCCAAGGGTCTATAACAATAAATACAAGCAATAATGCTTGTATTTAATTGAATAAAACTATATCTATAATGAAAAATACGGCAAATAAAATACTTGCAATACCATTAAATGTCATAAATGCAAGATTTATCTTGGACAAGCCGTGCTTATAAACTATATAATGTTGATAGAAGATAAGAATTGCAAAAACAATATACCCTACTAGGAAAAATGCATTATAAATAAACACAAAATATGACAGAAATAATATGGATAATAAATGAAATCCAATCGCAAGAAAACGACCATTATTATATCCAAGTTTTGATGGTATGGATTTTAAACTCATTTTCCTGTCAAATTCAATATCCTGCAATGAATAAATAATATCAAATCCACTAACCCAAAACAACACACTTAATGAAAGCAAAATAGGCTTGACGTCAAAGTGTCCCGTTATAGCAATATACGCCCCAATAGGTGCCAATGATAGGCTAATGCCAAGTATAATGTGACACAAATATGTAAAACGCTTAGAATAACTATAACCAAGGATTACAAACAAAGCCACAAAAGATAAATAAAAGCAAAGACTATTTATAAAGTAAGTAGTAACAACAAAAAAAATAGAATTAATAACTAAAAAAAACAATGTAGATTTTGTTGATATTATATTGGCAGGAATTTCTCTGTTTGCTGTGCGAGGATTTAATTTGTCTATATATCGGTCAATGTATCTGTTAAACGACATTGCCGCATTTCGAGCAAAAACCATACATAAAACTATTAACAAAAATAATTTTAACGAAATAGTATTCCCCGAATCAACCGTACCCATAAAGAATCCTGTTAATGCAAAAGGCATTGCAAAAATTGTATGACTAAACTTGACTAATGAAAGATAATGCTCTATGTTTTTTAATAAACTCATTACTTCTTTTCTTTGTTGCCAAAAAGCATTAGATACGATTTTATTATCTCATTTAGTTCGCCATCAAGTATCGACTGAGCATCGGACGTCTCATAATTAGAACGTAAATCCTTGACTAATTTATATGGGTGCAAAACATAATTCCTTATTTGCGAACCCCATTCTATTTTAAGCTTCGAATCTTCTATTTCCCTTGTTGCTTCATTACGTTTTCTTATTTCTAGTTCATACAGTTGAGACTTTAACATCTTTAAAGCTTTGTCTTTATTTTGAAACTGCGTCCTCGCTTCTTGACATTCTATAATAATCCCTGACGGAGCATGCTTCAAACGTACTGCCGTTTCTACTTTATTTACATTTTGACCTCCTGCACCACCTGACCTATATGTATCCCACGTAATATCTGCATTGTTTATCTCTATATTTATAGTATCATCAATCAATGGATATGCATAAACTGATGCAAAAGATGTATGACGCTTATGATTCGCATCAAAAGGTGAAAGACGCACTAATCTATGCACACCACTTTCTCCCTTTAAGTAGCCATAAGCATAATCACCTTCTATCTCTAATGATACTGACTTTATTCCAGCTCCATCTCCTGCCTGATAATCCAATTCTTTTACCTTGTAATTATTAAGTTCACCCCAACGTATGTACATGCGCATCAACATCTCTGCCCAATCCAGACTTTCCGTGCCACCAGCACCTGCATTAATCGTCAATACCGCTCCTAATATATCCTCCTCATTACTTAGCATGTTTTTAAATTCCACATCTTCAATTAGCTTTAAGCAATACTTGTATTGATTTTCTACTTCAGCTTCAGTCGCTTCTCCTGCATTGAAAAATTCAAATAGAATAACCAATTCTTCAACCGTCTTTTCAATATTATTGAAAGAATCAACCCAAGCCTTCTTCGATTTAATGTACTTTAAAATGCCCTCTGCTTTCTTCGAATCCTCCCAAAAGTTAGGCTCTTGGGTTTTCTCCTCCGCTTCAATTACCTCTATATTCTTCCGGTCAATGTCAAAGATACCCCCTTAAAGAATCTTTCCTCGTAATAACTGATTTTACATTATCATTATTTATCATAACTAGTCCTTATTATATTTCTTACTATTTCGTATTCAAATCCTTTATTTAAAAGATAATTTATAACCTTATTATTTATGACAAAATTATCCGTCTCTTTTTGCTTAATAATTAATGTATATTTTTCAATAATACTCCTTATTGTTTCAATATACTCAGATTCATCAATACAGCTAAGCCCATAATTTATTATGTCACTTTCAAGTGTATATTGCTTTAGCATATTAACTATCTTTATTCTTCCCCATTTGTTAAATCTAAACTTATCAATACAAAATGCTCTCGCAAATCTTTTATTATCTACAAATCCTTCTTCCTTTAAATGATTAATGATTTGCTCCAAAGTATTAGAATCATAAACCCCAAGTTTGTTCAGCTTATCTATTACCTCCTTCTCGCACCTCTCCCTACTAGCACAAAAACGGCCAATAGTATTGATTAATTTCCCCGATAGAATATTAGATTCACTCATAATATCGCAAATTTACAATTTTTTTTCAATATCAAATCTAGGCATCCCAATCCATGTAAAATACTTATAAACATTACCTATAGCAAGCAAACGTACAATAATAAATGCCAATAAAACTCTTACTGAAAAGATCCACCAAAAACTACCTCCTATAACAACAAATATCATACAGTCTTCTATTATAGCATGTGCTAAACTAATCCATATCGTTACCAAAGATATATCCTTATGACTAAGTTTATTATTTGACACCATAGTATATAGTATTCCCGCTCCATAAACAACGCCTATGAAAAAACCTACAACCCATGCTGCAAAAGCAGATTCACTAAACCCTATAATCTTTGTTATAAACTTTGACTTGTCCGCTATAAATTCCCTAAATCTCCATATCATAAAGTATTCATAAATTAAATTAATGCACAATAGCACTACAATTATCTGTACTCCTGTGCTTAATACACTTTTGATTGCACTAACCCATGTGAAAGTATCTACTTTTATATAACTATTCAAAACCTCTCCTGTCAAATCATTTGGTATAAAATTCTTAATTAATATACCTGCTAATAGTGCTACAAACAATCTAAAAAAGCCAATAGGAAGCCTAACCATCTTTAATTTACTCAATAAAATAGTTTCTAATATTAAATTATGGCAAAATCCAATCATTATTCCCAATATTGTAATCTGTTTTGGACTAAGATCCAATACTGCCATTGTACCTATCGCTGCATAAATAAAATTAGTAAAACCCGCAATAAGACATATCGCTGCCTCTCCAGGTAATCCAAAATACTTCATAAAAGGAGCAAAAAATGGAGCAATATAATCCAAAGCCCCAATGTCTTTAAGCCAAAATGTAAGTAGTGAAACTGGTATATAAACTTTTAGAATCATCCACGAAATTTTTCTCGTCTGCTTTAAGGCTCTTAGTGTAGGTTGTTCTAGTATGGCTAATCTCTTAAATAAACTATTAATCTTTTGCATGATAACATTCTTTACGGCTGATTTTAATTGCAAAACTAAGAATAAATTTATACTAAATAATTCAATGATGAAAATAATAATAAGCTATGATTACAAAACTTTAAATATACGTGCAAGCATAAGTAATAATAGCTAATACCTTAATACAAAGCTTCAAAGCTTTGTTAATTTATTCTTTTTTATCCAATCATTTAATTATTATTATTAGCTTTGCCTTAAATAATATAGAATAAAAATGAAAATTTTCTTCTTAGCAATTATACTTATAGGTATAGCAATAACTGGTATCGCTATTAAAATGTTTCTTATAAAAGGGAGCGAATTTAAGAAATCTTGTAGCAGTATTGACCCAAAAACAGGCAAAAAAATAGGTTGTGTATGTAAAGAAAGTGGCAAAGAAGGAGAATGTCAAAATAAATAATAAGATTCTTAAATACACTATATCCATAAAATCAGTGATTTATATTTGACAATAATAACTATTTGTTTAATTTGTGAAAAAAAAGTTAATAAAAATGATTTAGTATTAAAATTTAAATTAATTTTGCAGTCCCAAATGAGAGAAACGGATTTAAGATTAAGAAAAGGGAAAAAGATTTTGGGAA
>MEOD01000108.1:47328-54132 GCA_001768555.1 Bacteroidetes bacterium GWF2_29_10 | reverse complement strand
TTCATGCTACAAATATACAAAATTATTTAACATAAACAACTATTGGTTAATAATTTAAGTAATAATTTTATGAAATTTTGCCTTGCAACGGTCTCATACCACTCAACAAACCAATACGCTAAAAAAACAAAGGCAAAAAAGAGTATGAAAAAGTTAAAAAATAGAAAAGAAAATGAGCAGACAACATTGGAAGTACAACCTAATATTAACATTCTGACACTAGATAATTTAATTCCATTAGGTTATTTGTTTAAAACAGTTTTAAAGTCAATATTCAATGAGTATTTACTTATTTGAGAGTTACGAGTTCTCTTAGTTCATTATTACTCAAATCGCCAATCCATGTTTCACCAACACCAACAGTAAGGTCAGCTAAAGACTTTTTAGATTGTATCATTAAATCAATTTTTTCTTCTATAGTGCCTTTATTAATTAATCGATGTACTATAACGTTTTTTGTTTGTCCAATTCGATACACTCTGTCAGTTGCTTGATTTTCTACAGCTGGGTTCCACCATAAGTCAAAATGTATGACATTGCTTGCAGAAGTTAAGTTTAGCCCAGTTCCTCCAGCTTTTATTGACAAGATGAATATTCGTTCGTTGTTATTATTTTGGAATTTTTCGACCATATCATCTCTTTGTTTACGAGATATAGAACCGTGAAGAAATAATGGGTTTATACCAATGTGTTTTTGAATTAGTTCAGTTAATATATTTCCCATTTCTTTATATTGAGTAAATATTAACATTTTTTCGTTACAATCAAGAATATTGGTTATTAGTTCTAACAATAAAGCACATTTGCCAGATAGTTCAGCATCTATTTTCCCTTTTTTTAGATATTGCAAAGGGTGATTGCCTATTTGCTTTAGTGCAATCATCAGTTTTAAAACTAATCCTTTTCGTTCTATTCCTTCGCTGTTTTCTATTTGTTTGATTGTTTCATCGACAACGCTTTTGTAAAGGGCAGCTTGTTGTTGAGTAAGATTTGAATATTGATTATTAGTTATTTTGTCGGGCAAATCGGCTATTATTGTTTTGTCTGTTTTTACTCGTCTAATAATGAATGGAGCTGTTATTTTACGAAACATTTCAATCTTAGCTTTATCTCTATTTAAAGAAATTGGGTTTGCAAACTCTTCATTAAATGAATTAGCCGAACCAAGATATCCTTTGTTTGTAAAATCAAATATACTCCAATATTCGCTAAGTTTATTTTCAACAGGCGTTCCACTCATTGCTATACGATGTTCAGCTCTAATTTTCTTAACAGATTTAGCTTGTTCAGTATTATTATTTTTTATGTTTTGAGCCTCGTCAATAATAATTGTATGCCATTTTATTTTAGCAAATTCTTCTATATCATTACGTATCAATCCGTATGAAGTAATAACTATGTCGGTATTTTTGAAGTCAAAAATACGTTTTACTCCATGATATACGGCTATTTTTAATTTTGGTGCAAACTTTGCAAATTCATTACACCAGTTAGTTATAAGTGTTGTTGGGGCTACTACTAAAACAGGTTTGTCATTTATCATTTTCTGTTCTTTAAAATATTGAATAACTGTTATAACCTGCAATGTTTTACCCAATCCCATATCGTCTGCAATAATGCTACCGAGTCCAATTTGTATATTTTTTACCAACCATTCATATCCTCTAATTTGGTAAGGTCGCAAGTTTGCAGTTATTCCTTTTGGTAATGGTAGTTTAATTGTACTGCGAATTTGGTTGATAATATCGTTTACTTCTTTGCTTATACCTACTCTTGCCCCTTTATATTCTTCGGATAGTCCTATTTGGAGGAGGTCAAAACTATTTAACTGTTTTTCTTCTTCTAGATTTTTATACAATAGCTTCATCTGAGCTTCATCAAGCATTATGTACGAGTCTTTAAATTTGACTAATCCAGTTAATCCTTTAACCAAACTTAAAAACTCATCTTTACTCACTATATTTTTCCCTACGGCAATTTGCCAATCATAATTTATTAATTCAGTTAAAGCAAGTATTGATTTGCCTTTTTCTTTAGTACTCTTTTTAAGTTGTAGAGATGCTTTAGGATAAACTAATGATTTTAATGATTTTGGCATGATTAATCTTACGCCAAGCATTTTGACAACTGGCAATATTTTTAATAAAATATCACTAAATTCAGTTATAGTAACTTTTTCTGTCTTTTTCCCTTCGTTTGCAATCAACTTGTCAATTAGCGGAAAGTAATGGCTAATTACGCCTATGTCTTGCAATATATCAATTTTGTTGTATTTATTGTTTTTGCTTGTAAAGATTGCAGAAAGTTTTATAGGTAAAGACATTTGCTCTTTTTTATCTTGTATCATCATAGATATTTCAAATCCATTGTTTATCTCATCTACTTTAATAACTGGCAAATAATGTCTATCAGATATTTCAAAAACTCTTAACCATTGATTTACACTAATAGGAATTTCTTTTGTGCTAAACTTATCAAATGATACTGCTTTAGGAGAAAAAAACAATTCTGTTAAATCTTTAAAGTTGTTAGCACTAGTAGAATGTAGAATATTTGACAATTTTGTTTCCATCCGTCCACTATATATCAAATTTATCATCAAATAATGACATAAATGAGTAAATAACTCTTTAGATTCTGCTGATTTTTCTACACTTTTTTTCTTTTTCTCTTCTTTGACAAATACAACCAAGTCTAATGGCATAGCTTCGATAAGCTTGTCTATTACTTCTTTAAAGTCTTCATTTAGGTACGATGGAATCCATCTTATAAAATATCTATTTTCCTTAGTATTCCACAATTGAGGAATAAAATTGCCAGTAGTCAAAAGGCGTAGGCAAAATAGATACACTTTATACAGATAAACGAGGTTGTAGCTACAAATAGGTAGTTTGAATGGTTCTATATAATATAACCAAGCCATAATTTTCTCTGTTTCTGTATAAGATATGTTATTGCTTTTATTAATATTGCTATAAATAAAACCACCTTCATTATCAAAATACAAACTCAAATTTGTGTTATAATCAATACCATATTCTATAAAAGAAGATTCTTTGTACACTTTCTCTAAATATCTAGCTATACCAGAATATATCTTCTCCAGAATTAACTTAAAATCAATATTTGTAAATACTGGTGCTTCTGCCAAAAGCTCAATAGGAAGAGTCTCTTTCTTTTTTATCAAAGATAAATCTATATCATCAAGAGCTTTTATATCTTTTTTCGTAAAAATATCCTTATTTACATCAATAAACAAATTTTCATATTTTGGAATATCCAAATTTAGAGTAGCCCCTTTTGTTCCTATTAAAGTTTCAATATCAAATCCTCGTAGTGTTAGTAAAAGGAAAGGATTTTTGTCAATTTCATTAGCAATTAGATAAACAACAGCTGCTAAATGCTTACAAGGAACAGCCCAGTCAGGACAATTACAATTCATTTCAAAATCTCTCCACGATGTAGGAAATAATTTTATTCCTTTACTCAAAGCAAGATCTTTAATATCTGGACTTAGTTCCTTATTTAAGAGTTTAGCTAAGAGATGTTGATTTTGTTGAATAGCTTCGCTTAAATCTTTTTTTTGCTTTTCGTTGAACATAGGAATCATAACTATAACCTTATATGGAGTTACCCTGCTTCCTTTTACTTTTGCTATAATTGTATTTTCTTTTATTTCTATTGATTTAACAGCTCCTTTATTTGCATAACTACGTCCGCGAGGCAATCTATTATCGTAATCAATATTTGACAATGAGTTGAGCCATTCTTTGCCCCACCATGTCAAGCCAAATTTATTTACTTGCATATATTTTAAAACATCAAAAAAATTAATACATATATTAACTCCAATTTGTTAATACAAAATTATAAATAAATTCAGTATTGAAAAAAAAATTGTAACATTATTAATTAAATATTTCTGATTACTAGAAACAATTAAAGTGTTTTATTCTAAAATAGGTTTACACAAAATTATAATTACATGAATTATTGACAATATTTATCCAAAAAGCCAAATATGTCTTTATATCCTACTTGCTTTGCCATGTTCCAATTATAGCATGCTTTATCATTTTCTTTAATATATAAATAACAAACACCTCTAAAATAATAAGCTTCGCCATACAAGTTGTTTAATTCAATTACATTATTATACTCTGCTATAGCTTCTTTGAATTTGCCAAGAGTATAATATGCTTGAGCTCTGTTATAGTATGCTTTTATATACTTATTGTTTAATTTTATAGCATACTCCCAATCACTAAAAGCTTTATCATAATCTGTATTTTTGAAATAAGCTATTGCTCTACTATTAAATGCTAGTTCATTATTTGAATTTAATTCTATTGCTTTGTTATAATCATTTAGAGCATCTTTATATCTTCCCATTTCAACAAATAAAATCCCTCTATTATTTAATGCATCTACATTATTTGGTGAAATTAATATGGACTTATTAAAATCTAAAAGGGCTTTATCATTTTCTTTTAAACTAATATAGGCATTGCCTCTGTTATTTAGAGCAACTGGATTTTCTGGATCTTTAATTACTGATATTTCAAAATCAGATAATGAACCTTTATAGTCACCCATATTAAATTTTATTTTTCCTCTGTTTAAATGAGCATCTCTATATGATGGGTCTAGACTTAAACATTCATTATAGTCTTGTAAACTTAATTCTAAAAAGTTTTTATCATCATACTCTATAGCTCTATTATAATAAGCAAATGCAGTACTTCTTAATTCTTTATTTTTCTCAATAACATCTGTCCATAAAGAAATATTATCTTTCCAAACATTTGCTCGGTTGTAGCTAATAAAGGAAAATGTAATGCTGGATATGAATATAATAAAATAAACGATTATTCTTTTCTTGTTTTTTAAATATTGAAAAATGTAATAGCTCATTGGAATGATTAAACCAATGTAAGAATTATAGGTATAACGGTCTGCTAATAATGATGTTCCAAAAGGAATTATATGCATAACCATTATAGAGTTTATAATGAAGTAAAGTAATCCAAAAACTAAATATTTTTTATCAAACTTTTGTTTTACAATTACAAATATTAATAATAGCATTATTGGTAGCGAAATATAATATTCATAGGGTAATAAATGTCCATCTTTTATAGGAAAAGAGTGAAATGCCGAAATATTTATTGGAAGAATAAATCCTAATAAATAGGATAGTAATATAAATGAAGGGAAAAATACACGATCATATATTGGATAAAGGTTTGTAAGACTACTTATGCTATGAACAGATTTTTCAAAAGTAAATGGAATTATAAGTATTGATAAGCCTATTATTATATAAGGAATTTTATTGTAAATATACTTTAACTTAAACGAATTATTGTAATAATAATCAATCAACAATAGTGTTAAAAATAATATTGCAGCAGATGGTTTTGATAATACCGATAAGATGAAAAATAATATAGAAATAAAGTATGATATTTTTTGTTTCTTTTCTACATAGTTAAGATAAAATATAGTTGAAATAATGTAAAATAAAGTATATAGTAGCTCTTTTCGTCCTGAAATCCAAGCAACAGATTCAACATGCATAGGGTGTATAGAAAATATCAATACCGCAAAAGCAGACATTACTCTGTTTTTTAACAACTTTTTTAGTAAAAAAAATAAGGCTATAGAAGACAGTATATGCAAAACAAGATTATGAATATGATAAAATAGGGTATTTTCTTTTGAAAAGAAATAGTCAATCATATAACTTAGAATTGTTATAGGATGATACATATACTTGTCTGTCGGAATAAATATATTAAACAGATTATTTAAGTCAAATGATTTAATAATATCATTTTGAGACACATGTAACTTGTCGTCCCAAATAAATTCTCCGTTTAAAATATTTTTAAAAATGAAAATGCAAAGGATTATAGAAATAAAAATAATAACAAAAGCAATGTTCTTATTCTGAACATTATCCGTATTTTTTATTGTTTTATTATTAGTTTTCATTTTAAATGCACTTAATGTTTAACTAACTTATTTTGTTAATATTCAAAAAAAGCATATCAGCAAAAATACAAATAAACTGATATTAAAACAAACAATATATTTTATTGCATTTCCAACATAGAAATCTGTTTTTTTATATCTCTTCTAAGTTTTCTTTTGTCAATTCTCCTTTAGTATTGCCTGTATTTAATGTAGTATTAGGTTCAAATAACATAACTGAAACTTCATTATCTGCAACAGGTCGATGTTCAACACCTTTGGGAACAACCAAGAATTCATTTTCATTAATTTCTATCGTTTTATCACAAAATTCCATTTTAAATAGTCCTTTTATTACAAAGAACATTTCATCTTCATTATCATGCTTATGCCAAACAAATTCTCCCTTAAATTTTACTAATTTAACGTATTGCCCATTTAGGGTGGCTATAATTCTGGGATTCCAATAATCATTAAATAGTGACAATTTTTCAGCAATATTTATTTTGTCCATTGTTATTATTTTAAATTATTATCACTCATTGTGTCTATATTATTTATACTAACTACAAACCTACCTAGTAAGTGTTTTTCAAAGATATTAACTTTTATTTGATTAGATTTATTTTGCAGAAATATTTTTCTTGAATATTAAAACAATGTATAAACAAAATGAATTTACCTAAAAGCGTTTTTATTATTCAACTGTCTTTTAATTGAACAATTCAAGATTTGTTATTACTCTGTTACAAACACAAAACGTTGCAAAAACTCTATTTTTTATTTTTGACATTATTTTCTATATTTAACTATTAAAAATTTAATATA
>MEOD01000108.1:0-47299 GCA_001768555.1 Bacteroidetes bacterium GWF2_29_10 | reverse complement strand
TTTATGGCAAAGAAAAAGAAAAAAGGATTTTCTTGTTTAGTAAAAATAATAAAATTTATTGTTTTTGCAATTATATCCGCATCAGCTCTTGTTTACTATATTGCATTATATCCAAATATAAAGACAAATAATCATAAAAAAGAATATTTATATATTAAAACAGGATCTTCATATGAAGATGTTATAAATGAACTTACTAAAAACAATTTTATTAATAATAAATTTAGTTTTATTATTATGTCAAAACTAAAAAAATATGACGAATTAGTTAAGCCTGGTCGTTACGAAATAGTAAATGGAATGAATAATAATCACTTAGTTAATATATTGAGAGCTGGATTACAAAAACCAATAAACTTAACCTTTAATAATATTCGTTTAAAAGAAGAATTAGCAGGAAAAGTAGGAAGATATATAGAAGCCGATTCAACATCACTAATAAAAGAAATAAACAAAATAAATTTCAACAAATATGGAATAAACAAAGAAAATGCTTTACTCTTATTTATCCCAAATACATACGAAATGTATTGGAACACAAATGCTTTTGAATTCGTGAATTATATGATAAAAGAATATGAGAAGTTTTGGGATGATGAAAGAATGAATATATCTAAAAAAATAAATCTATCTCCTGCACAAGTTGGTATTATTGCATCCATAGTTGCGAAAGAAACAAATAGGCGTAAAGAGATGCCTACTATTGCTGGCGTTTATATAAATAGATTAAAAAAGGGAATGCTTTTGCAAGCAGATCCTACTGTAGTGTTTGCAACAAAAGAGTTTGATTTAAGAAGAGTATTGCATAAGCATTTGGAAATAGATTCTCCTTACAATACATATAAATACAAAGGATTACCTCCTGGTCCAATCTGCATACCAGAAAAATATGTTATTGACGCTGTATTAAATTACGAAAATCATAAATATATTTTTTTCTGTGCTGACGAAAAATTTAGTGGGTATCATAATTTTGCAGAAAATGAAACTCAGCATAATGCTAACGCAATAAAGTATAGAAAAGCTTTAAATAAGGCCAAAATTAAATAAATTGAAAATTGAATCTTAAAGAATAAATATTAAAATAAAACAACACTAAATGAAAGATTTTTTTTCTGGAGAAATAGAGAGTTTTATTGAAAATATAAAAACAATTATTTTATTTTTTTTTGATAAAATTGACCAAAATAATTTATTTAATATTTTTCTATATAATCCGAAAGAACCAATCATTTTTAATTCTGGTTTTTTTCTATTTATCTTTTGTGTTTTTTTGTTGTTTTATACCATTATACATAAACATAAAACACTGCAAATATGCTATATTATACTCTTTTCTTTCTACTTTTATTACAAGTCAAGTGGTATTTATTTTATTCTTCTTTTTTTAACCGCAAGCAGTGATTTTTTGTTAGCAAATTTGATTTACAAATCAACTTCATTAAAATACAAACGATTGTTTTTAACATTGAGTTTGCTTATTAATTTATCATTGTTAGGCTATTTTAAATACACAAATTTCTTTATAAAAATATTTAATGATTTTGCAATAAACGATGTAGGTACATTGTCAATAATACTTCCTGTAGGTATTTCTTTTTTTATATTTCAATCTCTTAGCTATACTATAGATATTTATAGAGGAAAAATAATACCTGTTATTTCTTATTTTGACTTTTTGTTTTTCATTTCATTTTTTCCTCAATTAGTTGCAGGGCCAATCGTTAGAGCTAGCGATTTTATTCCCCAAATAAGAAAAAACATTGTCATAAAAGATTTTGAAATTAGTAGAGCTATTTTTTTAATTATTTCAGGATTAGTAAAAAAAGCTATTATTTCAGACTATATTAGTATAAACTTTGTTGATAGAATTTTTGATAATCCTTTATTATATTCAGGATTTGAGAATTTAATGGCTGTTTATGCCTATGCTTTACAAATATATTGTGATTTTTCAGGATATTCAGATATGGCAATAGGAATTGCTTTGTTAATGGGATTTAACCTTTCAATAAACTTTAACTCTCCATATCAATCTTCTTCTATAACAGAATTTTGGAGGCGATGGCATATTTCATTATCAACATGGTTAAAAGACTATCTATATATATCAATGGGAGGTAACAGAAAAGGTAAAATAAGACAATATTTCAATTTATTAATAACAATGTTACTTGGGGGCTTATGGCATGGTGCATCATGGAAATTTGTTATATGGGGAGGAATACATGGAATTGTTCTAATTATAGAGAAAATTTTCAACAGATATATAGTCTTTAAGCAAAATATATTCACAAAAACAATTGGAGTAATTATTACATTTCACATAGTTTGTTTGTGCTGGATATTCTTTAGAGCAAGTGATTATAATACTTCACTTAATGTTATAACTCAAATAGCTTATAATTTTGATTATAAAATAATTAACGATGTTCTTTCGGGATATAAAAATGTATTTATACTTTGCTTATTTGGTTATTTTTTACATTTTATCCCCGAACATTATGAGCTAAAAACAATCAAATTATTAAACAAAACTAATACAATAGTGCAAGCTTTTATTTTGGCAATAATAATATGGATAGTTATTCAAGTTAAATCAGCAGAGATATTACCATACATTTATTTCCAATTTTAATAAAATTCTTGATATTTTTTTCTTATTCTATGTTAGCTACAATGACAACATAATTTTTCCCATATTTTTTAGCACATTTAGGGCAGGTTGTGTACCACATAAACATCCTCTTTATTTTCAAATTTTTTTGTTTTGCCAAAACTTCAAAATCTTTACTCCATTTCCCTGTATCTTTAAATGGACCTTCGTACACTTTACTAAAGAATTTTCCCGTCATGGTTGTATTATCTGCTTCTGCTATTTCTTTATCAACAGCTAGATAAATGTCCATATTCCATTTTGAGGTGTGTTCAGACAAACACAACCAATCTGGCATGTCTGCTTTTGTTTTTTTGATTTTAGCATCAAGCCTTTTCATTACTTGACCAAAATTTAAGGGCATATAAAAGAATGTGCAAACCTTATCTTTTATAAACTTTTTATCATTCCATTCAAATAGTTTATCATCCCATAATGTTGGGTCTATTTGTGGACAACATATTGAATCATTTGACATAAATAGTTCCTCCTTATTTATTTAACTAAACTAAATAATCGTTTCCAACGAATTGAAGAAAAGCCTTTTCTGTTAGGATCCATTGATAACCATATAAATAAAGCTTTCCCAACGACGTGATCTTCTGGAACAAATCCCCAATAGCGAGAATCTGCAGAGTTATGTCTATTGTCTCCCATAAGCCAATAATAGTTCATTTTGAATGTGTATGTTTTAGATAGCTGACCATTTATGTATATATCATTCCCTTTGATTTTGAGATTATTATTTTCATACACGTCAATAATTCTACGATACAATGATATATTTTTAGTGTTAATATCTATTGTAGTTCCAGCTTTAGGAATAACAAGAGGACCATAATTGTCTTCATTCCATCTGTAAGTGGAATCGTATGGGAATATATGGCTTTCCCAAATACCTTTTTCTCTCATTATAGGAATAACTTCTGTTACATTCGACATTTGTTTTAATATATCAGCTTTTGCTTTTGTTATATCAAAAACATATTCTCCAGGATAGGATGTAGGTCCACCATCGGTTATATCCATTTCTTCTATTTTCTTTGGATTAATACCAGAGCCTGTTGTCCTTATTATGTATTTATATTGCATTTCACTAGGATTATCTTGTGGCTTACCATCAATAAATATTTGCTTATTCCTTATTTCTAAAGTATCTCCAGCAATAGCAACACATCTTTTTATATAATTTTCTCTTTTGTCAATAGGCCTAGCTACTATATCAAAACTATAATGAACAAATTTTGCTCCATATTCTCTAACTAAGGCATAGTAACTTCTATCTTGCATTTGAAGGGCTACGGTATCTCCATCTGGATAATTAAACACCATCGCATCACCTCTTTTTATTTCTTCTAATCCTTTAAATCTATAATAAGGTAACTTTATAAATTCCAAGTATGCCTTAGTAAACTTTGTAAAAGGGAGTGTATGGTGGGTAAAAGGAAAGGCTATTGGTGTCATTGGCACACGTGGTCCATAAGAAATTTTACTTACAAAAAGGAAATCTCCAACCAATAAACTTTTTTCCATTGATGAAGTTGGAATTGTATAAGCTTCAATATAAAACATGCGTATAATAATTGTAGCTCCAACTGCAAAAGAAATAGCATCAAACCAATCCCTAGGAACCGAACGTCGTATCTTTCCTCGTAGCAATGGATCTGAATATTGAAATCTATCTTCAAAGGCAATATATGGAAGAAAAATAAATGGAAAAAGAATTCCTAATGTGTGATAAAGCAAATCATACTCTTCTAAACATACAGACTCAATCTTATTATTTTTCTTACTAATGTTATTATTCTTATTGTCAAGCTTTTCTTCTATTACTTTATATTTTTCAAATGATTTGATTAATTCAACTATCATAAGCCAAATAATAAACAAATTAATAAATGGCATTATAATGAAAATATACCACCATAAAGGTTTTTTTATTATTTTCAACCAAATATAAAAATTATAAAATGGAACAATTGCAGCCCAATTCTTTTCACCTGCTTTTTCAAACAATTTCCATAGTGCAATTGTAATAGGTATTAATGTTATAAGGAAAAAAATAAATAAAATTTTCATATCAGTGTTTATTTAAAAATTGAATATTGAGTCTATTGTGTAAAATCCTTTTTTGTTTTCTATCCATTCAGCAGCCATCACAGCTCCTTTGGCAAAGCCTTTTCTTGAAAAGGCATTATGGCTTATTTGTATTTCATCTATTTCATTTTTATATGTAATTTGATGATAACCACTAACTTTTCCTTCTCTGATTGAAGTTATACCTAAACTTTCTTTACTTTCGGTATAACGATTTATAATATCTTTTTTGTTTGAATTATACATTATTGTTTCTGCTAAAGACATTGCAGTGCCACTTGGTGAATCCTTTTTATCCAAATGATGTTTTTCTAAAATAGAAACGTTATACTCAGGAAAACTTTTCATTAGTTCCGCTAACTTCTTGTTAATAGCAAAAAAAACGTTCATTCCAATACTAAAATTGTTTGAGTGCAAAAATGTTTTATTTTCATTCCTACAAATTGTTATCAACTTTTCTATATCTTCTTGACATCCTGTAGTCCCTGAAACAACTGGAATGTTTAAATCAAAACATTTTGAAATATTTATATAAGCATTATCTCTATCTGAAAATTCAATTGCAACATCAATTCCTTGTTTATCTAGTATTTCCCAATCTCTTTCTTCATTTATAATTGAATGTACTTGATGATGCTTATTTGTTAATTCTTGTTCCACTTCCTTTCCCATTTTGCCATATCCTATAATAAGTATTTTCATAGTAAAAGTTAAAATTTAAAAGTTAATGTTAAAGAATAATTTTTGTTATTTTGATCTAAAAAATTTCTCAATTCAGGTCTTATATTTATTGTCAAGTCTTCACTAACATCATAGTAAAAAAAATGCGCATCAACATTTGCATCAATAACATTTAGAAAATATAGAACACCCGAAAGCATTATGCTTAGCTCTATATTTCCTCTATAATAGTTTTTAAACTGCCTTAGATTTTCTAAAGAATAGTTCTCATATTTATCATTTACGTTATTTGTTCTATTTTTATATGCCGTTTTAAAATTATTATATTCTTTTGAATTAACACTTATAAAATAAGCAAGAGCTCCAAAGCCTGCATATATTATAGGCAACTTCCAATACTTCTTGTTATAAATTTGTCCACCACCAGGAATTATTAATGAGTAAATAGTTGCTTTATGTGGGGAATGTGTATTAATGATGATGGAATCTTTCGTATCATTCAAAGCTTTGGTTGTGTCTATTACATTTTGTGCTATTGTGTTATTAATAGATAAAAAGCATATTAATGAAAAAAATAGTATGTATTTATATAACTTCACTTACTATTCATTGTTGAGAATACTTATTATTCTATTTAATTCATCTTCCGAATTATAGTGAATAACAATTGAGCCTTTTCCATTTTCTTCATTTTTAACCTTAACTTTGACTCCAAGCACACCAGAAAGTGTCTTAGTAAAAGTAGTTAGAGTAGGGGAGACCACTATTTTTGTTTTTATTTTGTTTTCTTCTCTATTTTTCTCATTTAATTTTCTTACCGCTTCTTCAACATTTCTTACCGATAAATTATTTGAAACAATATCATTAAATAAAAGCAATTGCAATTCTTTATCCTCAATATTTATGATTGCACGTGCATGTCCCATTGTTATCGAAGACATTGATATTGCATCTTGTATTTCTTCAGGCAATTTTAACAAACGTAAATAATTTGTAATTGTAGAGCGTTCCTTTCCAACCTTTACACTTAACTCCTCCTGTGTAATTTTACACTCATCTATTAACCTTTTATAACTATTAGAAACTTCTATTGGATTTAAATCTCGCCTTTGCAAATTCTCCACCAAAGCCTTTTCTAACATTTCCTGATCACTTGCAATAATGATATACGCAGGAATATCAGTTAAACCTGCTTGCTTAGATGCTCTAACTCTTCTTTCGCCTGATACAATTTGGTATTGATTGTACCCCATCTTGCGAACCGTTATTGGTTGTATTATACCTTGCGATTTTATTGATTCTGCTAACTCATTTATTCCACTTTCTTCAAAAACAACACGAGGCTGGAATGGATTGGCCTCTATTTTATCTAAATTTATTTTTACTATACTTTCTGGTTCCGCATCTTTATTCCCATAATATTGAACGTCCATTGCAGAGCCTCCCAATACGGAATCAATGCCGCGTCCTAATCCTTGTTTTTTTTGAGCCATAACACTAATTAATATTATAATGATTCTCTCTGTAAATGATTTAATTTAGTTAAATTGTTTCTTTGTAGTATTTCTCTCGCAAGGTTCAAATAGTTGATTGCACCTTTTGATGAGGCATCATACATGATTATTGATTCCCCATAACTAGGAGCTTCTCCCAACTTTGTATTCCTTTGAATAATAGTATTAAAAACCATCTTTTGAAAATGTGTTTTTACTTGGTCAACCACATCATTAGATAACCTTAATCGCATATCATACATTGTTAGCAAAATTCCCTCTATCTCTAATTGTGGATTAAGACGTGTTTGAACTATTTTGATAGTGTTTAATAACTTTCCTAAACCTTCTAATGCAAAATACTCACATTGTACAGGAATTATTACAGAATCTGATGCAGTTAAAGCATTCACTGTAACCAAACCTAAAGAAGGCATACAATCTATTATTATAAAATCATAATCATCCTTAACCTTATCTAAAACCAACTTCATTTTTCTTTCCCTATTTTGATGGTCAATCATCTCTATTTCTGCACCAACCAAATCTATATGTGCAGGAATTAAGTCTAAATTAGGTGTATTAGTATGAATTATTATATCCTTTGGGTTTACTCCATCAATTATACATTCATAAATACTTGTTTTTACTGTTTTGTGATCGACACCTACACCTGATGTTGCATTTGCTTGTGGATCTGCATCTATTAATAACGTTTTATATTCAAGTACCGCTAAGCCTGCCCCTAAATTTATTGCTGTAGTTGTTTTACCTACGCCACCCTTTTGATTTGCTATTGAAATTATTTTTGCCATTGATATCTTTACTTAAATCTATTTGCAAATTTACAATTTTAAATAAAAATGCGAAACTTTTTTATTTTATTATTTTTATTCTTCAAAAAAAAGACGACCTTTTTTATCTATATAACATGACTGAAAATTATAATATACAATAGCATAGTTCTTTTTAAAATCATCAACACTCTCATATTGTGCAGAAATTACTTTCTTTCCTGATTTATCTATAAAACCATACTTATTATTTTGTTTAAACTTTGCAAAGCCATTTTTAAATCCCTCTGCCCATTCATAAAAATCTTTACTTATCTCTCGTCCATTAGTATCTAAGAAATTATTGTTACTATAAGTGTTCCCTACCAAAGCTCTATTCTCTATAAAATCATAAGCGGCATAATATTTACAATCTGCTATTTGTTTACCAGATCTGTTTATAAAACCATAATTAAACTTTGTTTCTTTTACTTCTTTTGGTGTTATCAACTTACCAACTATTGCAAAACCATTTTTAAATGGACGAACCTCATCATAAATAAGATCACAAATCTCACCACCTTTTTCATTAATAAATCCATATTTGTTATTTTTTCTGACTATTGCATAACCATTTATAAAGTTAAAATAGGTTCCATTCGTATAATCACCTCTATCATAATCATAAATAAGAGGAACTAGTATTTTCCCACTCTTATCTATAATTCCCCTTTTATTATTCTTTATAACAGTGATCATATTTTTATCTAAAATAATTTTATCGTACTGAAAGTCTACTACAACATTACCTTTTTTATCTACTAATCCCCACAAATTACCTTTTTTTACATTTACAATACCGTTAATAAAAAAACCTCCATCATCGTAAATGTTATCAACAACCATAACCCCAGAGTTATTAATAAAACCATACTTATCGTTCAATTTAACCAAAGCCAAACCTTCACTAAAACTATCTCCATCATCATATATACTCTTTATAACATCTTCTCCATGCAAGTTTATATAACCATATCGACTATTAAACTTTACTTTTGCAAGCCCTCCTCTAAAATCCTCCGCATACTCATACCTACAATTTATAACCTCTTTACCTTTTTTATTTATAAATCCATAAAAATTATTTCGCTTAACAGAAGCAAAATTTTCATTAAAATCCCAAATAACATCATAAATACAATCAACTATTACATTACCATTCCTATCTAGCAAACCAATTTTATTTCCTATCCAAACCTTAAAATATTCATAATTACCTAGCAAATCTATATTATCGTACATACAAGAAACAATCTCTTTTCCTGTCGTATCAATATAACCGATCTTTTTATTCAATATAACACGTGCTATACCTTCTTTAAAATCATCTGCTTCGTCATACTTTATTCCAGTAATTAAAACACCTCTATTATTTATAAAACCATATTTCCACTGCTTGCTTACCCTTGCAAAACCATTATTAAACTCAAATGCCAAATCATACTCACACTTAATTATTTCAAAACCCTTCTTGTTTATAAAACCATACCCAGAATCACTCTTTACTCGAGCAAAACCATTAATAAACAACTCAGAAAAAACATACTTTGGCTGAATCACCAACCGTTTCGTACTATCTGCATATCCCCATAACTTTCCCTTCCTGTAAGGAATCAAAGAATAATCCTGAGAAAAACAATTTATAGACAATACGGCCGATAAAAAATAAAAAATAAAATGCTTTTTCATACCTTGTGATTATATATCTTAAAAAAAATCCTATGCAAATGTAAAACTATTTTAATAAAAAATTTCAAATAATAAAATAACAAATTAGAATTATTAACTTAAAAGAGTAGGGGATAAACCTTGCATTATTCCTCCATATATTAATTATTTTCTATTTTTGTCACGCTACTAATTCCAAATTATATACAATTTAACTCAAAAAATATTAATTATTAATTATTCACTATTAATTATATTAATTATCTTTGCACTTAACATTTTAATAAAAATAAAAATATGAAAAAACTATTACTCTTAATTTTAATTGCAACTTATGCTTTTACAATAACAGGTCAAAACAAATTTGTAAATGATATTTTAAAAACACCAAAACAAATAATAGAACAAAAAATAAAACCAAAAGCGAATATTTCTTTCAAAGAAAAATATAAACAAACAAAGCAATACAATAAAAACAACAAACTAAAACAAGAAAAGGAAATAATTGCCAAATTTTACCCTGATACTGTAATAGAATATACAACATCTGGTTCTTCAAGATACTCTATGGTGTACGATTCAAAAGGAAACGAAATAAACTCTTTATGGGAAATATATGAAAACTCCTATTGGAAAAACGACCAAAAAGGCACTCATAGCTATGATGCAAATGGAAACAACACAAGTTCTATTTGGGAAATATGGACAGACAATGCTTGGCTAAATAACGAAAGACATACAATGACATACAATACAGATGGGCAACAAACTAGCTGGTCGTATGAAAAATGGATAAATTCTACTTGGACTAACATTGAAAGAGAAACATCCTCTTTTGATGTTAATAATAACAAAACAATTTTACTTAGAGAATACTGGGAAGGTTCGAATTGGTACAATTCTTATAAAATGACATATACCTATGATGCAAGTGGAAACCAAACTAGTCAATTGTATGAAGAATGTGCAAACAATATTTGGGAAAATAAATACAAAATAGAATTCACTTATGATACAATCAAAAATCCTAGAACCCTAATTTTTAAATTATGGACAGATTCTGTTTGGACAAACAGTGAAAAATATAATTATGCATTTGACTCAAGCAACAATATGACTAACCTAATAATTGAATTATGGGGTGATACAATGTGGTTAAATTACGAACAAGACGTTTACACTTATAATGAAAATAACCTATTGATAAATCTTAGCTCCAAAATATGGACAGATTCCGTTTGGGTAAATTATGGACAAAATGTTTTCACTTATAACGAAAATAACCTATTGATAAACCTTATTTCCAAAATATGGACAGATTCCGTTTGGGTAAATTATGGAAGACAAAATATAAATTACGATGCAAATAACAATATAGCTAGTTCCATTACAGAAATGTGGTTAAACACCAATTGGACAAATAGTGAAAAATATACTTACTCTTTTGATGATTATGGAAATTGTTTAATGGTTAATTATGAAAAATGGAAAAACTCTCAATGGCAAAAAGCAAACATTGACTTAACATGTTCTTACAATTATGAAAACAATATTTGGAATGCATATGGATATAAAACGACTCTACATTACAAACAACTTGGAACATTGATATCAGAGTTAGCATCAAACACAAGTGACATGAAAATATTTCCAAATCCAGCTACAAAAACAATTACAATAGAAAGCAATAATAACAACCAAAAATATTCAATATATAACACCTTAGGAAAAGAAATATATTCTGAAAAAATGAAAACAAACAACAATAAAGCAATAATAAACATTTCTAATCTCAAAAATGGAATATATTTTCTAAAAACAGACAATAACTACACTAAATTTATTAAACAATAAAATGTTGTCTGTATAATAAAAGCTATATTATTGTTCATAAAAAAAAGTCAGCAAAAACACTGCTGGCTTTTTTTTATCCCAGATTGTTCAAACACCCTTAACTTTTTAATTTTCTAATGGACGTTATTAGCAATAATTCTATTTAACATAATGTAAATTACGAACATTAATATTATTAATACACAATGGTATTTTTTTTTAAATGTTTATTTGTAAGTTATTTATTTTCAGGCTATTTTGTAAAATATTAAAAAAAACAGAAAAAAGAGTAAGTAAAACTAATTATTATATAAAAATAATAATGTATCTTTAGCACCAATTTTATAATAGATAATGAAGAAATATTTACCTTATATAATAGCAGTATTATTAATAGTTTTTAGTAATAAAAGCTTTTCCCAAAATACTGAAGAATTTGAAACTATAGATTCTACAGGTAAACCTGTAGATGTTGAAGATTACAACAAATATAGATTACCATCCATATCAATTGGTGTTGGTTTTTTATCATTTAATGGTGATTTACATCCATTAGAACAAAATATTCGTTCATTAAGTAGTTTTAATTATGCGGCGAATATTTCTGTAGAACAACGAATAAAGAATTTTATAGGAGTTGGACTTAATTTTCTATATGGGACTGTTACAGCAAAAGATCATCAAGTTGAATTAGAACATAGAAACTTTCAATCAACTATAATGCAAGGAGATTTTAATATTTATTTTCATTTTGACAATAATGTTATAATAAAAAAATCCTCTCGTTTTGCTCCATATATCTATGTTGGTATTGGTTATACTATGTTTGATTCCAAAACCGACCTTTTGAATGATAAGTCAGTTGCATATAATTATTGGACAGATGGAACAATTAGAGATCATTATCAAGATTTAGAAAATCCGCAAATTGGCAATGTAATAAAGAGAGATTATAAATATGAAACTAGTTTGGATACAATTGCTGGATACAAAAACAATGCAATTTCATTTCCTATAGGCATCGGGGTTAAATTTAAATTATCAGACATTGTAGAAACAAATTTATCAGCATCTTATTATTTTACAAATTCGGATAACATTGATGGAACAAAAGGATATAATTCTAAATCAGGCTTAATAAATAGTAAGATGGATGGATTTTTATATTCATCTGCTTCAATTAAATTCAATTTAGGAGGTAAATCATCTGTTAAGAAGAAAACTATTCCTGAAACAGAGATTCTTCCTATTGACACCATTCCATTACTTTTAGCAGATACAGTTAAAGTTATAGATACATTGAGTCTTCAATTTGCTTTAAATGAAATGGATTCATTATCGCCTGAATACATTGATAGATTAGCAGAAGAAGGAGGAAAAGATGGCAAAAAAGTAATTGAAGATTTAGAATCATTAGAAAAAAATGGAGGAAAACAACCTTATGTTAATAAGATTGACCGAAAATATAAGTACAAAGTACAAATAGCATCTCTAAACAATGATCAAAAAAGAGAATATTTTATAAAGAATTTCAATATTTCAGAAGATAATCTAGTAGTTGATTATTATGAAGGAAGTTACAAATATTCTGTTGGTTTTGATGATTTAGAAGATGCAAAAGCATTTAATAAAGATTTTAAACAAAAATCAGGATTAGGTTCATTTGTAGTTACATACAAGCCTGATGATAATAGAGAAATTCTTCCAAGTGGTTTATTTAAACTACAACCTGATGGAGTTTCAATACAACCTCAACAAAATATGCAAGTAGAACTGGAACCAGATAATGTTTTATATAAAGTACAAATAGGCTCTTCTGCTAAGAAAGAAGCAAAAGATTATTATGTAAAAAAATATGGAGTAACTGATCAAATATTTGTAGAAAGATATCGAGGTGCTTATAAATATTTTATTGGAGAATTTACTACTTATAAAGGAGCAAAACAATATTGTATGAAGCTACGAGACATGGGTATTGATGCTTTTGTTATATCCTATAACAATAATAGAAGGATAACTGTTAAAGATGCAATAAAGGTTACCGTTGAATAATTTCAATGAAATATTTTCTCTTGTTATAATTTTTTAAATTATTTAGAGCAATAATATCAAAAAAAACCTTTATTTTTGCACGTTTTCAATATTTTAGAAAATCATCATTCAGAGATTAATATAGTTATAAAATAAATGGAGTTTTTATATCCTTCTATACTTTGGGCATTATCATTAATACTACTTCCAATAATTATTCATTTATTTAATTTACGTAGGTATAAGGTAGTATATTTTAGTAATATAAAATTTATAGAAGATGTTAAAAATAAGACGAAGAAACGTTCGCAAATAAAAAATTTACTTATTCTTTTATCTCGGATTCTTTCTATTCTATTTATAGTATTTGCTTTTTCACAACCATACATACCAAATAAAACAAATGTAGCAAATAATCTTTCAAAAAGTAATTTGGTAAGCATATATATAGATAATTCATTTAGTATGTCAGCGAAAGGAATAAATGGGAATTTATTAAATCAGTCTAAAAACAAAGCTATAGATATTATTAAGGCATATAATGACAATTATCGTTTCATTATACTGAATAATAACTTTTCATATTCTGATTTTATATCTAAATCAAAAAACGAGGCAATAAATGCAATTGATAATATTGAATTAATATCAACACCCCACTCTATTTCTGAAGTTGTAAAAAGGCATGTTGAATTGTTGAAAAATCAACAATTAGAAACAAGTAAACTTTACTGTATTTCTGATTTTCAAAAAACTACTACAGATATAGAAAATATAAAAAATAACGACCTTCAACAGATTTATTTTATACAAATCAAATCTGAAAACAAAAACAATTTATTTATTGATAGTTGTTGGCTGGAATATCCTTCTTTAAATCTTAATAGACAAAACACTTTAAATGTAAGGATTAAAAATTTGTCTGACCTTCCTTTTGAAAACATACCTTTAAAACTTTTTATAAATAATAGGCAAGAAGCTTTAAGTAGTTTTAATATTAACCAAAGCACATTTACTGACATTAAATTGCCTTTTACTATAAAAAAGACAGGAATAAATGATGCCAAATTAACAATAGCTGACTATCCTATTACATTTGATGACGACATGTTTATCTCATTTAATGTTATGGCTAAAACCAATATTATAAATATATTCTCTAAAGATAATGTTTTTATAAATAAAATATTTGAAGCAGATTCTTCTTTTAACTTAATTAAATTTAATGAAAAAAATATAGACTATTCGATTTTTGGAAATGCAGGAACGATAGTCTTAAATTCTTTATATTCTATATCATCAGGATTAAATCAAGAATTAGTTAAATATACAGAAAAAGGAGGGAATATTATAATTATTCCTGCAAGTGAAATTGATTACACATCATACAAAAGTTTTTTATCTGCAATTAACGTTGATTTCTTTATAAGTTCAGACACTAGTAAATTAAAATCAAATTACATAAACTATGACAATTATTTATTAAAAGATGTATTTGAAAATATAAAAAAAGAAATTAGTTTACCAAATACAAAACTTCATTATAAATTATCAGTAAGCAATTACTCTCAAGCAGATAATTTAATAAAACTAATAAATAACGACATTCTTGTTTCTTCTTATAAAAACAAAACGTCTAACATTATATTGTTTACCACACCTATAGAAACAAAATATTCAGATATAGCAATACATCCATTGTTTTTACCAATAATATATAATACAGCATTATTTGGGCTTAACAATAATGCTTTATATTACAATATAGGAGTTGAAAATGCAATAGAACTAAACAATATTAATCTTACTGGCGACAATATTGTTAGCTTAATAAATATTAAAGATAAAAAAGAATTCATTCCAGAGCAACGTAATAATGAATTTCAAACTATTATATATACTAATAATGAAATTAATGATGCTGGAAATTATAATGTAGTATATAATAAAAATACAGTTAAATCATTATCTTTTAATTATAATAGAAATGAATCTGATTTGAGAGCATTTACAGAGGAAGAAATAGATTTAATAAAAAATAAAAACGACTTAAACATTACATGGATAAAAAATAATGAATATAATTCTATAAAGCAAGATATAGAATTTATTGAGAAAGGATTCGTTTTGTGGAGAATATTACTTGTTTTTGCAGCATTTTTTATTTTATTTGAAATAATTTTAATTCGATTTTTAAGAACAGATGGAGAATAACTTAGATAATGAAAATAATAACACTAAAATAAGCACTGAAATACAAAAAGAAAAATCATACAGGATTGCTGATATGTATGAAAATTGGTTTCTTGATTATGCATCTTATGTTATTTTAGAAAGGGCTATACCTCATATTAATGATGGTCTAAAACCTGTGCAAAGAAGAATTCTGCATTCTATGTATGAATTAGAAGATGGTCGATATAATAAAGTGGCAAATATTATTGGTCATACGATGAAGTATCACCCTCATGGAGATGCTTCTATATATGAATCTATTGTGCAAATTGGACAAAAGGATTTATTGATTGATATGCAAGGTAATTGGGGAAACATTTACACTGGGGATAAAGCTGCTGCATCCAGATACATAGAAGCTCGCCTTTCTAAATTTGCATTAGAAGTATTGTTTAATCCAAAACTGACATCCTATCATCTTTCTTATGATGGTCGTAATGAAGAACCTGATACTTTGCCAGTTAAATTTCCTCTATTATTAGCATTAGGAGTTGAAGGTATTGCGGTTGGTTTAAACTCAAAAATACTACCTCATAATTTTAATGAACTTATTGATGCTTCAATAGCTTTCTTAAAAGATAAACCCTTTGTATTATATCCAGATTTTCAAACAGGAGGGCTTATTGATGTAACTAATTATAATGATGGAGAAAGAGGTGGTAAGATTAGAGTTAGAGCTAAAATTGCTCCAATAGATAGCAAAACATTAATTATATCAGAAATACCTGCTGACTGTACTACAAGTTCTCTTATAGACTCTATATTATCTGCTAATGATAAAGGTAAAATTAAAATTAAAAAGATTGAAGATAATACCGCTGAAAATGTAGAAATAGTAATAACATTAGCTCCTGGAATATCTGCTGATACGACAATTGATGCTTTATATGCATTTACTGCTTGCGAAATAAGCATATCTCCTAACGCTTGTATTATTAAGGAAAACAAACCTATATTTACATCAGTAACTGAAGCTTTAAAACATTCAACATTACAAACTTTAGAACTAACAAAAATAGAGTTAAGCATTAGAATTAACGAACTAAAAGAGAAAATACTACAATTATCTCTTGAAAAAATATTTATAGAAAATCGAATATATTTGCTTATTGAAAAATGTGAAACATTTAATCAAATTATAGAAACTATAAAAGAAGGACTACAACCATTTTTAATTAATTTTTATCGTGAAATAATTGATGAAGATATAATTAGGCTTACTGAAATAAAAATAAAAAGAATCTCAAAATTTGATGCATTCAAATCAGATCAATCAATATCTAATTTTCAAAATGAACTTAATGACACAACTAAATCTCTTTTAAACATCATTGAGTACGTAATTGAATATTTTAAAAAGCTTAAAATAAAATTTGGAAAAAACAAAGAACGAAAGTCAGAAATACGCAATTTTGAAAATATAGAAGCGACTAAAGTTGTTCTAGCTAATGAAAAACTTTACGTCAATAAAAAAGATGGATTCTTTGGAACAGCTTTAAAAAATGAAGAATACGTTTGTGATTGTTCAGATATTGATGACATTATTGTATTCAGAAATAATGGAACTTTTACCGTTAGTAAAGTTAGCACAAAAAACTATGCAGGAAAAGAAATAATTCACATAAATATTTTTGATAAAAGCGATTCTAAAACAACATACAATGTTATGTATTTTGATGGAGAAGACAGTAAAATTAGAGCAAAGCGATTTAATGTTATCGGAACTAATAGAGATAAAGAGTACTGGATAATAAAAGAACACAAAGATTCAAAACTTCTTTATTTTTCTATAAACAATAATTCCGAAACAGAAATAGTTACAATTTTTCTAAAATATAACCCTAAATTAAAAAGGCAAAAATTTGAATTTGATTTTTCATCTATTGATATAAAAGGTCGTAACTCTCAAGGAAATATTATTACACGACACCCCATTTATAAAATTGCTTTAAAAGAAAAAACACAACAAAAAGAAACAGAACTAGAAGTATGGTTTGATGAAAATACAAAAAGGCTAAATTCAGAAGTTAGAGGAAAGTATTTAGGAAAATTTAATAACGAAGATAAAATACTAGCAATAATGCAATCTGGGAGCTATTGCACATACAATTCACAATCTCTTCTTACTCACTTTGACGAAGACATGTGCATAATCGAAAAATTCAATCCTGAATTGGTAATAACAGCTATATACTTAAATAACACAGAAAAGCAGTACTTCATTAAAAGATTTAACATAACAGTATCCGAACGAAAAATTTTATTTATTGACAAAGATGCAGAAGATTTGATATACCTAATTACAACACAATCAGAACCAATTATTCAAATAACATTCAATAATAAAAACAAGAATACACATCCTGACATTCAAATCAACGCAAGAGAATTTGTAGAAATAAAAGGTGTTAAAGCTAAAGGAAAAAGACTTAGCAAATATGAAATAAAAAAAATAACTATAATATAATCCCCCCTACTCTTTTATAAACAATTATTAAGTTATTCTTTTGTTTTAAAAACATTTAAAAACTAATTTTTCCATATTCATACATTTAAAAGAAATCATGTTTTTGTTATAAAACTCTTCTAATATTTTATTCAACTCGCAAAATATATGTCTTTTATTTGTCGCATTTTCAATATAATACATCTTGTTATTTAAAGTAATACTAAAATTGTCAATAAATGATTTTTTAACTTTTATCTCTATTTTTATCAAATTACTTCCCTCTAAATATTCATTCGAAAAGCAATAATTGGAATTATAAAATAAGTTCCATTCATCCTTATTGTATTTATTGCTTGCAATATCCCATATTTCTTTACTTTCATTATTTAATTGGATCTTGTGCAAACTAAATTTATCTGTCAAATATTTTAATAATTTATTTTGAAAATCGACAATAGACTTAAAGCTATTGTTTATATTATTAATATTAACTACTTTATTATTAAATGAACACGTGTGATTATCATTATAATAATTGGAATTATTTTTTAAAGAATTATAAACATTTAACAAGTTTGCATCAAACAACAAAGTCAAATGATGCAAGATTGAATTCTTATAAATATATTGTGCACAACCACTAATTTTATAATTGTCTACAAGTATTTCATTTCTTTTTCCTATGTTTGATTGAATGCCATTTGCAATTAAAAAATCATTAATAATTTCAGAAAAATACGAATGTTTATGATTTGAAAAGCCATTGCTTCTATTTAAAATAAAAGATACATTTAAATTTCCTTTATCATGATATACCGTTCCCCCACCCGATGCTCGCCTATATACAGGAACATTATTGCTAATGATATATTTATAATCAACTTCTTTTAAATAATTTTGATTCTTGCCAACTATTATTGAATTATCATTCACATACATAATTACAATTAAAGAATCATTATCTATATTTTTCAAATAGAAGTCTTCAATAGCAAAATTAAAATACGGTTTTAATAAATTAGAAACTATAATATAGTTCATTAAATAAAATTTTAGTGTTACAAATCTACATTTTTTTGTACACAACTATATTTTATAGTTTAAAACAATAGCGCTGTTATTGTTTTAAAAATTATAATTTTGAGACCGTATACGGCGAATCCACATAGGTTCGCCTAGTGTCAATATTATTTATTTTTTAATTATTTTGAAAGTTTGGTTTTCTATTTTTATGAAATAGATTCCACTTTCCAGATGTTTTATATCTAATTGCAGATTTTCAGTTATAACTCATTACTTTGTGATAAATCTCTACAAACTTATCCCTATAAATCTGTGAAAATAATTAACAATCAATGTTTTTTTGTTTTTTTTCAGCAGACCTTAATTATTTGGAAGAATTTAGCCTTAATCCTAGAGATAAATCAATACGATTTAAGCTTTCATAACTGTCTGATGGCAATTTGACAGTTTGAGTTGAACTACCATCTTTTAATTGGTATTCAGATAATCCTCCTAATGTAAAAGCCAACTGCATTCCAACTGCTATGTTTTTTGATAGGCCAACATCGTAACCCACTCCAAATGACAATCCGATAGTATTCGCTGTTATTGTATAATTATCAACTACAACTTTTTTGTCATAATAATTAATAAAACCGATGCCTATATTTGCAACAAATGCATTAAGTTTATTCATACTTAACAAACGTGTTGTAAAAAAAGGACCAATAAAAACAGTAGTAATATCATCACTCATTTTCCCATACTTTGTTGCCCCTGTTGAAGTAATTATATATATATTATCCATTTCATTAAATGTGTGAAATAATTTATATTGAAACCCAACACCAAATTTATTTTTCATATAATAAGATAAATCAATACTATAATTAGTCCCTTTTTTTAATTCTTTTACATATTGCTTAAATTCATACGAAACATCATTAGATATAATCCCTATAAGATAATTATAACCTTTATTTCCACTAAGACGCCAATGAGGATAAAATTCGTTATACAAGGAAATCTTTTCTGTTGAGATTGCATCATCTTTATAATAGTTGTATTTAGTTGAAGAAATTTGGTTAATCGAAAGTAAATTATTATTAAAATTAGTATTATGCTTGCGTATAAAAAATACTATATTGTTTTTTACTTTAGTTATTTTACAATTTATAGAATCATTTTCTTTTGTAACTATTAAATCTTGAGCAAACAATTGTTCAAAAGTTAAAAATATTATAAGAATTGTAAATATTTCTTTCATAAAGTAATTTGCTCTAAATAATTATAAAATTAATTAATACAAAAATATAATATTTATTTGAAAACACATATAAATATTTTTTTCTCTAAAAAAAGTAAATAAATGTTTTATAAATAAATAGTGTCCTAAACGATTTAAAAGAAAGGTTTAATATTTACTCAAATTATTATTACCTTTGAGGAGAACAAAAATATGCTGATAATTAAAGCGAAGATTGTGCGTATTTTGAAATAACAAAAAAAATAAACATGGTTTAATTTGAGCGGTTAATTGTTTGATTATTAGCATAAAATGCAATTTTAAGATTGGTTATATAGAGTTAAAAGTTAGATTAAAGTACTGTATATATGCTCTATATCAAAAAAAATAATTTTGATTATTTAAAAAAGGATTATTGACAAAAAAAACTATCTTGTTCTAAAATTGGGTTACACAAAAAATAGAATTATGAAAAAAGACAGTAAACTTATTTCAGAATTATTTGAATCAAAAACAAAGCGAAGAGCGATACGTTTTTTAGAGTTTCCAAGAAACGTAAAAATATTAATATTTATCTCATGAGCTCGTAAAAAAAAACATTTGAAAGAAATGTAGGGTCTCAATTAAAATAATACTCTTTTTTTGAATTTTGGTTTAAATTTTAGAATATAGCTCTAATATTAATGGTAGTTTTTGATTTTTTCTGATTTTAATTGCAGCGTTCAAAGCTATATTAACTTCTTCAACTGTTCCAACGCATTCAAATGGTTTAACATAAACTATTCCAGCTAATTGCTCATAATATTCTATCATTGATTCTTTATTGAGTAGGTTTTCCCCAAATATATTAATTAATTGCTCATCATCAATGAATGCAGAAAGCATAATGTATGTAAACAAACATTTAGGGCAATTACAACACCAAGTATCATTTTTACTTCCAACGTTGCAACTTTTAAATACGTCGAAAAATTGAGGATATTTAGAAAAATTTTGTACTATTTGCAATTCGTTTAATTGCCGAAGAAAACTATAATAGTTAAAGTCTGGGGATATATATTGTGAGCAGTATGTTCGGAAAGCGTTTTCATAATCTATGCTTTTAGAATATTGATGGTTTATTTGAGTATTAGGAATTGTTGGTTCATTAGCGCTACTTTCATTAGAAAGAGCAATATCTGTATATCCGTAAAGGTATGCTACTAATATTGAATAAAAAGAAAGCATTGCAGAAAAAGGAGTGTGTCCATTAAGAAAACCTTTGCTATTTAAATCTAATAGTTTAGAATCTATTTGCCTATTTATTGTTATAATATCATCTTCTGTGTATTTGGCAGTGATAACAGTATCTATTGTAGCTTTGCGAGGATTTATTATTAAAAACTGGATGTCCCTACCCACTTCTTTCATCATCATTGTGGTTACAACTGAATCTTTTCCACCTCCAATAGGTACTAATGTGCGATTATGATGCTTGTAATTAAATTTGTCAAATGTTTTATTTCCTCTAACTTGGAAGTTGAATAAGTTTTCAATATTGCATTTTTCACTTAAACCATTTAGATAAATAAACTCACCTAATCCATTATAATACAAATTTTTCCACCACTTAATTTGTTTTTCATTAATGAGGATATTATTTATTATTATATTCTTTGAACAAGTAGTTTTCCAATAACTAATAAGTTCTATCATTCCAATATTAAAAACTAAGTTTTCTATAATATTCTTATCAGTATTAAGTAAAGAATTAGAATATGATATTTTAATTTTTGGATTAAAAACAACTAAATCTTCAATAATAAATTCAAATTGAATATCTAAACCATTATTCTTAATTTCAAAATCATATGAATTAAAAATAAAGTTAGGAAATTTTGCTGATAGTTCTTTATATTTTAAATAATTTTCAACAACTGCTTGCATATATTTTTTTAAATTTTATTGTTAAATTTAAACCATCCAAATACTATAATAGCTGTAAACATTAGCCCAAAAGTCAATCCACTTAGACTATCAATGCCATCCCACTCATTAATAAACAAATTAACTATTCCTAATACAATGCCAATTATCCCAATGATAAACATTACAGTAAAATAAAAGTTATCAGATAAAGGTTCTTTAAACTCATATTCTTTCGTGTCATTTTTAGTAGCTCTTTGCTTTTTTTTTATGTCATTGTAACGACCTTTACTTACACCATATTTGCGCCGTAAGTACTCCTCCTCTTTCTCTTTCTGAGTATTTGTTTTTTCGTTATATTTTTGCCTATTCTCTTTTTTAATTAGAAATTGATAAGCCATATTAATCATCTGAAATTTCAATTTAGCATCCTTATCATTTCTGTTTATATCTGGATGATATTTTTTTGCTAATTTCAAATAAGCTCTTCTTATTTGAATTTCATTCGAATTAGGTTCAATTTCTAATATTTTATAATAATCTATCATTTACAGTTGGAGGAAATGGTTTGAATAAATTCGACAATTGTCTTATAAATATATTCTAAATCCGTTTTCTCAATGCAATAAGGAGGTAAAAGGTAGAAAATGTTGCCAAGAGGGCGCACTATTATTTTTCTTTCTATAAAAAACTCATTAATTACATCTTTGATATTATTTAAGTAAGAGGTATTTTCATTGTTAATGAATTCTATCCTTAGTATCACTCCAATAGTTTCAGCACGACAATATTGCTTATATTTACTTAAAGATTGGACAAATGCAATATGTAGATTGTTTATGTCTTGTATTTTTTCTAAAATATTATTTATATCAAACAAATCAAGACTAGCTATTGCAGCAGCACATGTTATAGGATTGCCTGTAAACGAATGTCCATGATAGAATGTTTTTGTTTTATCGGTTTGTTCAAAAGAGCTATACACTTTGCTATTACAAGTTGTAATTCCCATAGGCAAAATTCCTCCAGAAAGCCCCTTTGACAAGCATATTAAATCGGGTTTGGTTATCATATACTCAGAAGCAAACATCTTTCCTGTTCGCCCAAAACCAGTCATTACTTCATCTGCAATATTTAATACATTTGCTGATGTAGCTAATTGTAACAATATCTCTAAATGCTCTGGTTTATATATTTTCATCCCCCCTGCACCAAGCAATAAAGGCTCATATATAAATGCAGCAACATCTCCATTTATTGTTGTTTGCTTAAAGTGCTCTACAACTTCATTTATGTTATTTTCATTAGGCAAGTCTATATATTCAACATCAAAAAGAAAGTCCCAAAAAGCTTTGTTAAAAATACTTCGAGAACTAACCGACATAGAACCAAAAGTATCTCCATGATAAGAGTCCTTAAACGCTATTATTTTGTTCTTTTTTATTCCTTGATTATGGAAATGTTGTATTGCCATTTTCACAGCAACCTCGACCGCAGTGGAGCCATTGTCAGAAAAGAAAACCTTATTATGAAAAGGAATTAAATTTAATATACGTTCAGATATTTCAATTGCAGGATAATGTGTAAATCCTCCAAAAATAACGTGATCTAAAGTTTGGAGTTGTTTATAAACAGCTTCATTAATATACCTGTTACAATGCCCGTGTATGCTAACCCACCAAGAAGAAATGGCATCAATATATTTGTTTCCATTTTCATCAAATAAATATTGTCCTTCACCTTTAGATATAACTATATTAGGCAAGCTTTCATAGTGAGTATACGGATGCCAAATTAACTTACTATCCTTTTGTTGATTATTCAAATTGTTTAATCTCCCCATTTCCAATGCCCCCACCCTTTAAGATATTGTTTGATATCTAACTTTAACACTAATTCTTTTGTTTTTTCACTAGTCATTTTTGGAGGAAATGTTTCTATATTTGCTAAAGAATAGAGCATCATTGCTGTGTAACGAGCACTATTTATCATTGATTTTTTATTAACCCAATAAAATAAATCACAATCAGAATGATAACATGCCCATCCATCAGAAATACGATTTGGACGAATGGAATGTATTCCCTCCACAAAAAATGGCTGATGATCACTTGCACAACCAATATAAATATCGTTTATGTTTTTATAAGTAGAATCATCATCATATTTCAAAAATAGTTTACCAACAGAATCTACATAACTGCAAAGAGTATCAGAAAAAACATTCCATCCTTTTAAATTAGCACTAATATCAAGATTCATAACACATTTTATATTATTAAGCATACCTAAAGAATCTAAACGTTTAACAAGATGTGATGATCCTAATAACCCAACTTCTTCTCCCATATATTCAACAAACATAATGCTACGCTTAGGTTTTAAATCTAGCTTTTTCAAACCATTAGCTAGGTCTAAAACTGTAGCTGCGCCAATACCATTGTCCATTGCTCCTGTAGAAACATCCCAACTATCCAGATGTGCCCCAATCAATATATACTCATCAGGATAATCTGTACCTTTTATTACCCCAATTACATTTCGAGCAGGAAAAATGCCTATTACATTTGTCATATTTATAATTCCAGAAACAATACTTTTTTCTTTCATCAGTTGCCTAATATGTAATCCTTCTCCAATACTAATAGCAATTGCTGGTATGGGTAATATGTTATTTCTACCTGCAACCCGACCTGTATATATAGCTCCATTTTGCCTATCATCAATAAAAACAACTCCTTTGGCTCTATATTTTACTGCTAATAATGCCTTTTGTCGAATATCTATATTTTTTTTCTTATTATCAAAAGAATATGCACCATAATTAAGCAATACAATATTACCTTTAATTTTTTTTGCATTTTTCTTAAAATCATCTTCTAAGCCATTATCTAAATCTATCAATTTCGCACTAACATCTGCAAACTCAGTAACATTTGCATAAGAATAAGCTTTTATACCTAAGGTATCTTTTCCACTTAAAATTTTAAAAGACAAGCTCCCTCTTTCCCAACCATCAAATATAAACTCATCATGATAAACGTCATCTAAACCAATTTGTTTGAAATAATTATAACAAAACTCCTCTGCCTTTATACCATTTGGGCTACCAGTATATCTATGCCCTATTTCTTTTGTCATTTTCTCAAGCAAACCATAACCTTGAGAATTATTCATAAATTCATCATTAATCTTATCGTAAACATTTTGCGATTTCAAACTATAACCTGTTAATAATAATGCAATAACAAGTAAATAAAACAAGTCTTTCACCTTTATCTTTTTAATAAATAACCACTTTCTTTTTACAAAATTAGAAAACTTAATTGAAATCTTGTTTTTTTTATCAATTTAAATATACATTACCATATTAAAAATGATATAATAAAGATGTAATCAATTAAGGGGAGTGTTTTTCGTGTAAATTATGGTATGATATATAAAAAGTAAGAATATTATACAAGTAATTATAAATCCTCCAATGTATGCAAAAATATGAGTTAACCCTAACCCTTCTGGTGCAATAAGAATGTAGGTTGTTGTAACCATTGTCATAAAAAGAGCAGGAATAATAGTTATAAAGTAGAACTTCATTTTATGATACAAAAATACAGTTATTGCCCAAAGAGTTACAGCAGATAATGCTTGATTTGCCCAAGCAAAATAACTCCAAATAGTGTCAAAGCCATTTTTATCATAAATGCTATATATAAGAATTCCTATTCCTGCAATAAAAAGAGGAATTGCTATTATAAAACGTTTAAGAATAGGTTTTTGATCATAGTGCAAAAAATCAGCAATAATTAATCGTGCTGAACGGAAGGATGTATCTCCAGATGTAATAGGAGCTGCAATAACACCAAAAATAGCTAATATTGCACCAATAGTACCCAACCATTCTTTTGTAATGCTATCAATTATTACAACAGGATTATTTTCACCCATTCCATTTCTATGAAAGAAATAAGAAGCTGCAGCAGCCCAAATTAGCGCAACTATACCTTCAGCAATCATTGCTCCAAAAAATATAGGACGACCTTGTTTTTCATTAGTCATACAACGAGCCATTAAAGGAGATTGAGTCGCATGAAATCCTGATATTGCTCCGCATGCTATAGAAATAAAAAGCATAGGGAATAAAGGCCTATTTTCTATTTGAGGATAATTGTTTTGTAACCCTTCCCAAACTTCTGGCAAGTAAGGTTGATTTATAAAAATGGAAAGCAATATTCCTAATGCCATAAACAATAAGCAAAATCCAAAAATAGGATATATTTTACCTATAAGCTTATCTATAGGAAGCAATGTTGCAACAATGTAATATGCAAAAATTACGACAATCCAAAAAATAGTATTAAAGTAATTAGGGGTTAGTTTTGCTAATAACCCTGCAGGCCCCAACACAAAAACAACTCCAACCAAAATCATTAACACAACCATAAAAACGCGCATAAATTGTTTTACTCCGTTACCTAAATATTTACCATGTATTTCAGGTAAACTTTCCCCATTATGTCTTAGAGAAATCATTCCAGAAAAATAATCGTGAACAGCTCCTGCAAAAATACACCCAAAAACAATCCATAAAAATGAAGAAGTTCCGTATTTAGCACCCATTATAGCTCCAAAAATAGGTCCTAAACCTGCAATATTTAAAAATTGAATCATAAATATATTAAAAGGCTTTAGAGGGACATAATCAACCCCATCTTGCTTGCTATAAGCAGGAGTAATACGTTGTGAATCTATAACGAATATTTTCTCTGTAATTTTCCCATATACAAAATAACCTGCAATGAGTAATAGAATCGAACAAATAAATGTAATCATAATAACCTAATAATTAAATACAAACATCAATACGAATACATTTATCTTGATGATTTGTAAAATTTTAGTTGCTTTTTTAGTATTATTTCAAATGCAAAATTAGATAACTTTCATAAATCATACAAATATTTTGTAGTAGATTTTTATGATTCTTTTTTGGAATATTTATTTGATTAATCGTAGAGTAAAAAAAAGAAAGACAAAGTACTTTAGTCCCCTTCTCGCTAAATTGTACATGTAGTTTTTCTATAAAAATCTGTACTACGAAACTGCCACCCTAATATTTCACAGATAGTGAAACCTCTAACATTTGTAGCTTATTACATTGCAAATAACATGAGTTTTACTTATTTCGCCCCCATAAGTATCACTCCCTTATGAGACATATACTCTTTATTAGCCCGTTTGCTCTTATTTGTTATTATTAATCCACTTAATTATTACAATCAAATACGTCGCCATCATGTGGATGAATAATTGAAGATTGCTCGTGAAATAAATCTTGAAATTTTTCAGTCGCTTCCGTGTGAATAGGTATACTTGATGGAGTAATAAGTAACGATTATGACTCCGCAAAAGAATTCATTATAAAAAAAGCAAAAGAATTATGACTAAAATCAATAGCTAAAGACTAATAATTTGCGTGGAGGAATTGAAAGAAGTCGTTATAAAAGTGTGTGTGCGTTAAATTTTGCATTGAAATGGGTTCGAGTTATAAAAAAAAGGTGTTCTAACAGACGCTTAAAAATTGGCGATTTTGTCCCCCTTTTTTATTTTCAGTAGTTTGTCTTTTAGTATTTGTCATTTGAATTAATTAGGTCCGCAATGTAACTAGAATGTATCAAATTTAATTTTTCAAGTTCCTTTGTTTCCTTATTTTCAAGTAATCTAAATGCCCCGTCTATTTTTTCACCGTGAAAAGATTTGTTTCTAACGAAGTACATATATTTAATACATAGTAATGAAATTAGTTCCGCATCAGATTTAACAGGGGTTGCTAAATATTTATTTATATGATCCATTACTGTCACAATTAAGTTCTCTTTTGTTAAATATTCTTGCCTATATGGTAAAGTTTCTTGAATAAGTTTCATAACCCTTTCATCTTTATATCTTAATATAAACTCTTTAAACTGAGGAGTTTTTCTTTGGGTAGGATAATCATTTAAAATTAAACCTCGCCACCGAAAAGAATTACGAAGAGTTTGTTGTGAATATTTTTGAACTTCTTTCAATGAATGTTTTAAAATGTTCGTGTGAGCAATTGTAAATTTCCGCATTGCTATATGGCAATCAGTTTCACTCTCAGATTGTCCAATAATAGAATATATTCTATTAAATCCTCGCCATAGTCTTTCAAAGGTAAAAACGGGGTCGTTAGTTGACATAGCTTTTAACCAATAGGATAAAGCAATTAGAAGTGACTTTCCTTTTTCGTTTTCTTGAAATATTATATCAATTTTATTAGGATCAAATTGAACTTTACTTATTATTTTACCTGCGACTGGTTGAATTATCTCTGTTGATTTAAGTTTTTTGGTTTTCGATGTTCCTGACTGTGCTTTTAATGTTACTATGATTTCTTTAATTGCAGGGCAAGAAAAATTAATTGCATAGAAATAAACTAATGCTTTTATTATTTGATTGTAAAGACTACTATTATGATTATAAAATATTTCATCAAGTTCAATTATACTTGTTCTGTTACAACTTATTTTAATTTCATTTTGGTAAATGTCAAGTTTGTCAGTGTATGTTGCACTACCTAAATATGGAATAGCACCCGAAAATAATTTCTTCTCTTGTCTGCTGTCAAAGGTTATTGTAATGTCGTAAAGGTTGTTTCTTTTCATAAATCTTATATTATTAGGAGTAAATCTTTTTTAGTCGTTTAACCACGTTGATTCTATATTTAGGATTTCACCAAATGTTTTCCCTTTGTATTTTAAGATTTTACCTGACTCAACAAAATAATATGCCAAATCAAATAATTCAAAATTCGCTTCATTGTCTGAAAAAGGATGTTTGGCAAACCAATATGTCGCAGTCGCAAAATTATACTCTCTCACCTTTGTTACAAGAACTCCGCTAACGTTTTTACATCTTGCTCCTTTTTTTCCTAAAAAGATTCCATCTCTGCCTCTTCCCCATTTTTCATCTCTATTATTTGGGTCTGTTGACCAAGTCCAGGCAAGTGAACCCCAAAGTGCATTTTCTACATCAAAATCCCCTTCTCCAAGTATTCCAATGGCGTTAATGCAGATGAAATAAGGTTTATCAAGTTCTCCATATCTTTTAGCCTTCCTTGTGAATGAGTCTTTAATAGATTCTTGTGAACCTCCACAAAATGATTCTAAAGGAAATATTCTTATTGCCCTTCCTTCAATTGTTCCTCCGGTAGGAGTTTTAGGGATTAATGAAACAATTAATTTTAAGTTATCATCATCGTGAATGATTTTCACCATATTCTCAAAGCCAGACTGTTGTGGTTGTTCGGTTAATGTGTCAAAATTATGTTTTGCAACTTCTGTTTCAATTTTATTTATTACTTGTTTTGTTGAAGGCTGATTGGTTGTTTTTATTATTAACTCATCTATTTTTAAAAAAAAGTTTGGTGACTTTATTTTGTCAAGTGAATCATAAAGTTGATTTATTCTTTTTTCTAATGCTTCTTCAGCTTTCGATTTATCTCTTGCTACTTTAGCTTCTAAATAAAATTCGGAATCATTTTTTCTTAATAAAAAATCAGGATGCTTATTAGTGTTCGGAATGTCAGGATGAATTGTTATTTCAAATCCTTGTTGTTTAAATAATGTATAAATAAAAAGTTCATAGAACGAACTTGTAAATGTTTTTTTGAATCTTCTCTTTAATTCGAATTGTTCCGTTTCGGGATAGTTTAAAAACCACTCATTTAATAACTTTCGGACATTAGAAACATCTTTCCTAGCTGAACGATCATAATAGTCAAAAGTATTCTCGTTGTGCTGAGAAGGATCTAAATCTATTCTGTGCTTGTTGTCAAAAAGCTCTTTCATTGCTTTCGGGGTCTCACTATTACTGACAATGGTTGAGGCTATATACAGTAAGGGATTTCGGGGCAATTCTCTGTCCACCTACACTAAAGTTTGAGCGTGCTACAACACTTGAATCCCTTCTGAAACTCTTATTACTTATATACTTTATTGTGTGTTTTCGCTTTTTACAATTCATTAACATTCAAATATATTTTTCCACTTTCGATTGCTTTTCTCCTTTTCTTAAACAACAAGTCTGTTAAACTTATTCTACCATCTAATATAGAAATGATGTCAATCACGTCCATAATAATAATTGATTTAAAATCTGCTGAAATTGCCTCACTTGTCACTCCATCTATTGTCACCATTAATCCAACTGCTGTTTTAAATTTAGTTTCAACTTTATAACAAAACGATGCTAAATCACTTCTCCCAACTTTCTGTTTCCATTTTGCTTCAAGTAAATAGTCAGTTCCTTGAAATGTGAAGGCACCATCAATTTGTTCTCCATAATTTTTAAATGAACCTTTAGGCTCTAAATCATATAATAAAAATAAATCATACAGGAATTTTTCAAGTTCAAACCCTCGTTTTGGACATCCTTTGTAATAGCAAGCTTATTAAACTTTTTTTTTAAAATTTCCAATTCTTCACTAAGTGATTTATTTATTTTAATTTTTTTTTCGTTTTCAATCTTTCGTTGTCTTGCTTCTTCTTGCTCTTGAGTAATTTGAATATAACCCTTTGTATGAGTTCTTAATTTATTGACAGCTTCTTTTGCTCGTTTTGTCTTTGTCCCATCCTCATCCCAATATTTCAGGTTGCTAAAATCATCAAAGTCCGTAACTGCAAGAAGCAAATTCATTAAGTCATTTTTATAAATATCCTGTCTGTTTAGCATTCTTTCAATCAATTCTTTGATGCTTTCTCTTTTTGTAACATTCCAATTAATTGTTCCAACAATTGATTTATTATCAATAACCAACTTAATAAAGTCTAGCAAATCATCTTTTTTCCAAAAGATAATAGGTAAGGCTTCCTTCAAAGCGATTATTGCTTGTGGTGATAGTTTTTTATCTATATTCATTACCTATCTTATTTTTCTATTCATAATTATATGCATTATTTACAATCATATTATCTATTTCTTTATTTGTTACTATAGCTTTTAATGTTTGTACTTCTGATTGTACAATGATGGATTTATTTTTAATTTTTTGTTTAAAACTATCATTCAACCAATCAAAATTCCACAACTGAATATCATTATTTATAATCAGTTGACAAATGAGTTCGTCATAAATAATTGAAGTATCAAGTTTAAAAGTCAGTCTTTGTAACCATATTTTCAAAAACGTCGAATTAGGAATTTGTTGAAATTTACTATGTATCTTTTTTAATATTTGTTTTTTGTTATCTTTATCTGTTATCTTTTCTATTAAAAGCGATAGTATCATTATTGAAGTTGGAACAACTCTTGGATTTCGATAGGCTATCTCTGTTACTAAACTTATCAAAGATTCTATGTTTGAATCATCTTTTTTACTTTTTTTCAAAACTTCTAAAAAAAACTTCATTTGAGTGTCTAAAGTCCCTGAATTCGGAAATTGTTCAGACAATAAAAACAATTGTATTAACCATTTTTGTTTATTCTCAGCAATTCGTCTATTAGTAATCCAATAGCGTTTATCTGGCTTTAAAGAACTTTTTATAACATTATCTGAGGCTTCCGTTTTACCAATATTAAGTTTTAATCCCATATCGGAAAGTATTTCAGATAATGCTTTTGTTATTTGTGCGGCATTAAAGGGGTTATTTGTGAAGATTCTATAATCATCTCTATAACGAAGAATTCGGTAATCTAAAATACCCAATTTAACTATCTTTATTGTAAGTAATTCATCTACATATCCAAGAACTATTTCCGCAATTAAATCCATTAGAGTACTTCCCTGAGGAATACCATTGGTTTGTCCATAACTCATGTCTTGTAAATGATTATCAATTGCGACACCAATTAAAGAATTTTTAGTCCTATTTTTCTTTTTTTTAGCTTCAAGTTTACCATGTATAGCCCAGCTAATCGAATGTGTATAAATTGAACCATAGCAATCAGTAATATCTGTTTGAAGCATGTAATGATAATCAAGCGAAAGAGTAATTGATTTCTGTTCAATCATTTGCCACCAAGTAAAAATCTGAGATTCTTTATCTGTTTTTCCTTCACTTTTAGATACCATAGGCAAACTTTTGCATTCTATTTTGTCATTTATTTGATAGTCACGGAATTTTCTCTTTATTAATTCCCAATTCTCCTTATATGTAATACAATGAACTAGAGAAACATAAATTGCAGGATTTATTAACTGAAATTGACGCCAAGCATATTTTCCATCCTTATTATTTAAAATGAAATAATTTATATCATCAAAATCCCTTGGATTATTATTTTTATAATCCGAGAGCTTTTTCTCTTTTAGGTTTTCATCTATCAGGTTTAATAAATTTTGAAACGAAAAATAAACAGGAAGGTCGAAATTCACATAATTTTTTTCTTTTAAAAAGAATTGTCTTGCTTCATTTTCGTTTAATTCAATTATACTTTTCATTATCAGTAGTTTCTTTATGATTTGTAGTTTTTTTTTAGCATGAACGCTAACTCGTTTATAACTATAATAAATTCCTTTAAAGCCGGTCTTTTTAGGTGGCTTGCTACAGTTATACCCATTTTATTTTGATTCAAATATATAAAAAGCATATTACAAATCATCAAAAGAGAATTTAATATTTTGAATACTTTTATCACTTTAAGTATTTACAAATGTACAAATTTTTAAATTACAAAAAATATATATTTAAAATATGAATCTAAAATAATCATTTTGTAGATTAAAAAAAACGTGTTTTTGTTATTCGCTTTTTGCTTGCTAAATTTGTTGTTATATGGGAATCGAATTTATAGAAAAAGGTATAAAGCATGATTAATTTTATCATATTGTGTTAAAATAATAGAAAGTGAATATTAACAGTTTTGTGATATTTTTGGGCGTATGCGATACGCCCCTACCGTTAAATATCATAATTATTACCACAATAAAATTTATCTTCATACCAACGTTCTGGATTATTTTCTATGTATTCCACAATTTTATAATACGAATTATCATTTCTAATTATATGTTCATAATAATTTCGTTGCCAAACAATACAATTAACATTTAATGATTTTATTATTTTTGTTACCACTGATTTATAACCACGTATAATTGAACCAATGGTTTTGGATGTTGATTGTAGTCGGTTACGGCGTCATCCTGTTTTGTGATATTTTTGGGCGTATGCGATACGCCCCTACCGTTTGTTTCCAATATAATAATCCCGTGTATATGATTTGGCATTATAACAAATGTGCCTAATGTAACGTTATCCCTTATCTCTGATGTTTTCACCCACTCATTATATGCAATATGCCCATATTCATTCAATACCATTTCGTTATTATCAATTTTATCATATTGTGTTATTTTAGTTAATGTATTGATAATTAAAGCGAAGGGTGTGAATGCTTAAAAATAACAAAAAAGTGAATATGATTTAATTTGGACGGTTAATCATTTGATTATTAGCATGAAATGTGAATTTAAGGTTGATTATCCAGAGTTAAAGGTGGGATTAAAGTACTGTATATGTGCTTTATATGTACTCTATATGAACTGTATATGTGCTTTATATGTGCTCTATATCAAAAATTGATTTTGATTAAACCCAAGTTATTTAGTGTGAAAATTCTATTACTGTACATGAAAGGTACATGAAAGGTACTATAAAGGCACATAAAAGGTACTATAAAGGTGTCTCGTCCTAAAATAGGTTTACATAAAAAAACAGAATTAAGGAAAAAGGCTGTAAACTTATTTCAGGATTATCTAAATGGAAATGTGTGTTCGATTATTTTTAGTGTTTTGCCTTGCAATGGTCTCAAATCATTAACAAAATTTAAAAAGTTAGTGAGATTTAATAACAAAATTATTGAATCGTGATTATTGCAACGGTCTCACTCTTTATTGAAGAAAACATTCCAAATCCCGTTAGAGATAAAATTATAATAACCACTGGCGAAGCTTATGACAATGCATAATCCCACCACACATCAAAGCCACGAAAGAGCAACCTTTTGGTAAATATTTGTAGTATATTTTAAATGAATATTATTGTTTATAACGCTATTAATTTGAAATATTGATAATTAACAACAACAATGCAAACAAAAATAAACATGTTTAAATGATTTTAAACAATTCTAAAAATAAATATTTATCCAGATTGCAAGAGAAATTTTATTTTAAACTCATATTTTTTCAATAGCTTCCTCTTCTATCCAACCTAAAGAACCATTTGAAATCCTTACTTTATACCAATTTTCTATTTTATCAAGTATTTGCACTTTTGTTCCATCGTGAAGAAGAAATAAATCAGTACTATTTATTTCAGGAGAACTTTTAACTGTAACTGAAGGCTGAAATACTATAGCAAAATGATTGTTTTTTATTTGATTAAACTGATATATAGCAAGCAAAATGGAGATTATACTAAAAGTCAATGCTAATATTGAAACAGAAAAAAACACCTTTTTTAAAGCATTGGTTTTTGCTAATAAATATATTGCAAGTAATATAAAAAAAGAAACCAATAATGTTATAAATAGCTTAGCCCAATTATCATAAGAAAGTAAATTAGAAAAGTTTTTCAACCATGTAACTATGAATATTTCAGGTATTGTTTCAAACTTGTCTTTAGTTTGTAACATAGCAATGGTCAGATTGTTATCTATATCTTCATCGTTTAGAGCTAACTTTTTCGCTTTCTCATAAAATAATATTGCAGATGGATATTCTTTCATCTTATAATAAGCATTCCCTGTGTTGTATAATATTTCAGGGGATGCATACCCTTTGTTTAATATTGCTTTATAATTTTCTGCTGCTTCTTTGTATTTTCCTTTTTTATAAAGGCTTTCTGCTTTTTTTATATCATCATTTAAGTCATTTGAAAACATAGCTAAGCTAAAAGCTATTAAAAACATCATTACTAATATCCTTCTAATATTTATTATTAAAGAGATATTGCTTTTTTTTAGATATTTAATATTATTTTCCATAAGCTCAATTATCTTTTAATTTTTTGTTCAAGATTCATAATTAATTCGGATGCTTTATCAAATGTATTATGCAACGTTTCGCTTGAAGTTTGAGGTGCAAATCTTGCAAATTCACACTCATTAAGTAATTCTATCAATTTATTTATATATTCATCTTGAACGTTTCGTTTTGATAAACTTGCTATAATGTTATCTTTATTTAACTCCGAAATAGAAATATTCAACTTATCTCCTATATAACCTTCCAAAGCCTTACTTACTTCATTATAAAATTCAGCAGAGTTGTTTTCTTGTAAAAATTTATTTGCTGTTTTTAATCGTTTTTTTGCAATTTTTGTTGCTCGTTTGTTTTTGACAAGCGCAATATCTCTATTTTCTTTTATTTTTTTGTTAAGTAATATAATAAATAAAAGAAATAAAAATAGAGGTAATATTGATAAAATGTAAAATTGAGTAGAAAATAGAAATTGTGTATTTATTGGTTTTAAGGTAATATTTGCTGTTTTAATATACCTAATATCTTTACCTAGATATTTTAAGTCTTCTTTGTTTATTGAGCTAATATAACCAGAAGCATCACCTTTCCCTTTTTCTATTTCTATTTCAAATTCTTCTGATGCAATATTAACATAGTCTTTCTTTTGTGGATCAAAATAATTAAATGTTACAGAAGGAATTGTAAACTTGCCTGCACTTCTTGGAATAAGTAAATATTCAAACACTTTTGTTCCGTTCATGCCTTTTTCTGTAGTAGAAACATTTTCTGAAACTTTTGGGTCATACACTTCTATATCAGCTGGAAATTGTATATCAAATTTATTTATCAACTTAAAGTTACCACTTCCTGATACAATCAATTTAAATGAAATACCATCATTTGTCTTTGCCTTTGTCTTATCTATTGTTGATTTAATTTTAAATTGACCAACAGCTCCTGTAAAATCAATAGGTTTATTTCGCTCTGGCAATGGCAATACGTTAATATTAACGGCATTACTAACTACATTGTATTTTACATTTCTTTGGCTATTGAAAAAGCCAAAGGCAGAAAATGGGTCATCATCTCTTACAACCTCACGAACAACGCATTCTATTTCAATTGGAGTTATTTTTATTGTTCCTGATTTTTGTGGAAATAAAAGCATTTTCTTTAAATCTGCTGATTTATAACTTATTCCATTTAATTGCTCATTTCTTAATGTAATTTCTGATGGCATTTTTAATTCTTCTGACCAAAAACCATCATAAGTAGGAAATTTCACATTATTAAATCCAACTAGATTAAGTCGACTATATATTTTTGATGTTGCAACAATTGGTTCCCCTTGGTAAACCGTAGACCTATTTATGCTTGTCATTGCAACTAAATTTGTCCCTGCTTTTCCTGTTGCTTCGTTATTTTTCCTATTGCTACCTGAAGATTGAGAATTATACTGTTGTTGATAAGCTGAACTCTTTAACACCTTAACTGTTATTGGATTTGAAATATATCTTTTACCTTCTACTTCTATGCTAGCTGAACCTATTTTAAAATCACCTTCTTTTGCTGCTGAAATAATATATGTGTAAGTTGTACTAACAGATTGTGATACATTTCCATTCACAATTGATATGCTAGAACTAGAAGAAGTACTAGGTCCTGATAAAACATTAAAATCAGACATTGAGGGTGCTTGAAATCCTGAACCTTTTGCATTTAATGTTAAAACAAGTCTGAATTGTTCCCCTTGTGCAACTGGGCTCTTGCATGTAGCTGTAAATTCTACTTGAGCAAAAATATTAATAGTAGAAATTAAAACGAATATTAACAAATATATTTTTTTCATCTTACCAATCTTTTTCTATTTTTACTTTACCTTGAGCTTTTATTTTATCTTTATTTAATTTATCCTGAACATTTTTTTCTTGAGCTTCCATTGCTTTTAATAGCTTTTCTGCATCATCTTTAGACATTTTATTTTTGTCATCGTTTCCCTTTGCTCCATCTTTTTTGTCTTGTTTCTTATCTCCATCTTTGTTTTTATTGTCGTCTTGTTTGTTATCGTTTTGTTGCTTATCATTATTTGATTTGTTTTTGTCATCTTTCTTGTCTTTGTCATTTTTATCGTTTTTGTCATTTTTTTGCTGTTGCTGCTGCTGTTGCTGAATTAATTTTTGCAATGTGTAAGAAAGATTGTATTTTGTATCCTTATCATTAGGATTAATTTTAAGAGCATTTTTATAAGACTCTAAAGCCTCTTTATAACTTTCTTTTTTCAATAATGAGTTGCCTAAGTTATGGTATGCCTTTGCCTTTGTATCTTTGTCTATATTTTGATTGTTTATAACACTTTCAAATATTTTCGCAGACTCATCATAGTTTTTTTGCTTATACATTGCATCCCCAAGATTAAACATTGCACTAGCATTTTTGTTATCTTTCTCTAATGATTTACGATATTTTATCTCTGAATCATTAAATTTATTGCTTTTATAAAGGTTATTCCCTTCTTTAATCAATTTATTTGATGATTGAGCAAAACTGTTACTAGAATAAGCAAAAATAATTATACCAGCAATTACGTATGGCTTAAATAAGTTTAGCTTTTTATATAATTTACTTTTACGTTCACTAATAAGATATTCAATTATCAATAACAAAAAACCTATAAGAGCAAAATATTGATATTTGTCATCATATTCGGAATACATTTTACTTTCTAAATCAACTTTTTCCATTTTATCTATTTGATTTAATAATAAATTTGTTCCTATATTAGAATTAGTTATTCTTACATAAACACCATTTCCTGATCTTGCTATTTCTTGTAACATAGGTTCGTTAAGCTTTGTTACAATAACATTGCCATCCATATCTTTTTTGTATCCTGCTTTGTTGCCTTTATAATAGCTAGGAATAGGTCCTCCTTCTTCTAACCCAACTCCTACGGTGTTTATTGTAATCCCTTCTTTTGCTGCATTAGTAGCCATTTCTACAGCATTATCTTCATGATTTTCTCCATCTGTAATAATTACTATAGCCTTACTTTTTAATTTGTTATTCATGTCAAAAGATTCCATTGAATGCTCTATGGCATTTCCTATAGCAGTTCCCTGAGTAGGAATCATTCCTGTATTAATATTGTTTAAAAATAGTTTTGCAGCATAATAGTCTGTTGTTATAGGCAATTGAGTATAAGCTTTTCCTCCAAAAACAACGATCCCTATACGATCGCCGTCTAATTTATCTACAATTTTTTCAATAATTTGTTTAGCCCTTTCAAGTCTACTTGGCATGATATCCTCAGCTAACATACTATTTGAAACATCTAAAGCTATAATTATATCGCTACCTTTTCGTTTTTGTTTTTCTATTTTAGAGCCAAACTGAGGAGCCATTAAACTTATTATTAAGAATATAAAACTTAACATCAACAGAGAAAACTTAATATATTGTTTTATTACAGAAAATTCAGGATATAATTTCTTTATAAGTTGGGGATTCCCCATTTTATTTATAATTGATTTTTTCCATCTTAAATATAAAAAATATATTAAAACCAATATAGGAATTAGTATAAACAGATAGACTAAATTAATATGTCCAAATTTAAATATATTCATAATTTTATGGTAATTTTTTAAGATAAGTGTATTTCAAAATTACTTCTATAACTAAAAATAAAAAACCTATTAACAAAAAGGTCAAAAACAACTCTTTTTTTCGATGAAATTCTGTAACTTCTATTTTGGATTTTTCCAATTTATCTATTTCTGAATAAATCTCTTTTAACTTATTTTTATTGTTAGCCCTATAGTAAGTTCCTCCTGTCATTTTCGAGATTTCTTTTAATATTCCTTCGTCTATTTCTACTTCAACGTTTTGATATTGAATACCAAATGGGGTTTGAAATGGGTAAGGAGCCATGCCATAAGTACCAACACCAATAGTATAAACTCTTACTCCCATTGAGCGTGCTATTTCTGCTGCTGTTGAAGGAGCTATTACGCCTCGATTATTAACTCCATCTGTAAGTAGAATAATTACTTTGCTTTTTGCACTTGAATTTCTTAATCTGCTTACTGCTGTTGCTAATCCTGAACCTATTGCAGTGCCGTCTTCTATCATTCCACACTTTATTCCTGAAAATAAATTCTTCAAAACAACCTTGTCCGTAGTCAATGGACATTGTGTAAAACTTTCTCCACTGAATACTACTAAACCTACTCTATCATTATTCCTCCCATCTATAAATTGAGTAGCTACATCTTTTGATGCCTCCAATCTATTTGGTTTAAAATCTTCAGCAAGCATACTTGATGATATATCTAAAGCTATAACAATATCTATACCTTCTATTGCTGTTTCACTTCTGCTAAGTTTTGTTTGAGGGCGTGCTAATGATATAATAATGAATACTATTGCCAAGTATCTTAAAATATCTAAAGATGGAATAAGTCGTATTTTAAAACTCTTTTTTATTTTTGTCAATTCCTGAACATCAGGATAGTTAAATGCTACTTGCTTTTTTGTTTTTCTAAAAAAACGAAAATAAACAAATAAAGGAACTAGGAGTAAAAATAAAAAGTACTCCGGATTGGCAAAAGTAATTTGAGATAATGTATATAATATGCTTCTAATTATTTCCATTTTCTTTGCTATTATTTAATTCTTGTGGTTTTGTTTTTAAAACAAATTCATAAACGGACTTAAATGATTTATCACATTCGTCTGGTAAAGGAATTTCTTTTGCAAATTTTACTTTATCTGACAATTTTAATAATAATGTTATTTCAAAAGTGCTTTCCTTTATGTTGTTATCGTTATGTTTATCTAAACTATCTATGATATCTTCTGTCGTCATCTCTGGCGCATTAATATTAAACGTGCCAACCAAATAAACTCTAAAAATATCTGTCAATTGAGAGTAATATTCTTTATATAAATTATTTTGCCAAAGTTTACTATTACGCAATTTTTCTAAATCTCTTATTGCTATTATATAAGGTGGCTCTTTCGGCTTTGTAAATATTTTTATCTTTTCCTTTTTTACAAAAATCTTATAAGCATACCATAAAAATATCAAAAACAATATTACTCCCAGTATGATTAAAATTGTATTCAAATATTCAGTCCAACTAATTTTAACATCTAAAGGCGGTTTAACATCTTTTATAGCTTGCGTCGTATCTACTGGCAAGATATTAACATAAAGTGTCAAACTGTTTGTGTAATGTCTTAAAATAGAATCTGACGAAATAATTTCATCAAAAGCTATAGGAGGAATAATTTTATAACCAGAATCATAAGCGGAAAAAGATATATTTTGACTTAGAAACAAAGATTTATCTGTAGCTTTTATTGTATCTATTTTCCCAACAGTAATAATTTCTAAATCATTGGTTATAGTATCACTCAAAATAGGAAAACGAATATTGCGTGTATTTTTAGTTGCAATAGATATATTTAAAACAACTTCATCTCCAACCGTAATTTCTGTTTTATTTATTCTAGCATTTACATGTACTTCGTTTTCTTGTCCAAATAAGAATAAACTTATTATAAATAAGAATAAACTAATTAAATGTTTCATAACTAAATTCTCGAACCTCTCTTTTTAAATAGTTTTTGCAATGGCTTTATATAATCTTCAGTAGTGTTTATTGTTAAATTGTCAATGCCATGTTTGTTAAAAAGTTCGTTTTGTTTAAATGATCTCTTATTCGCTATTTCATTATAGCGAGTTATAAAACTAGCATCAGATGTATCAATCCATAGTTTTCCATCATTTTCCAAATCATTTATATAAAGCAATCCTCCTTTTGGTAAACTAATTTCTAAAGGATCTATTGTTTTAATTAAAATTAAATCATGCTTGTGATTTGCTATTTTGAGAGCATTTTCAAAATTATCATCCATAAAATCTGACAAAATAAATGATATTGATTTCTTTCTAATAACATTATTGAAATATTTGAGAGCTTCCGTTATATTTGTTTTTTTATTCGTTGGCTCAAAATCAAGCAACTCTTTAATAATTCTAAGAATATGTGTTTTCCCTTTCTTTGGCGGAATAAACTTCTCTATTTTATCAGAAAATAAAATAACACCAACCTTATCATTATTCTTTATTGCTGAAAAAGCTAACACTGCCGCAATCTCTGTAATTAAATCTTTTTTAAACAAATTAGTACTACCAAAACTAAGTGATGCACTTACATCTATTATAAGCATCATTGTTAGCTCTCGTTCTTCCTCATAAACCTTTATATATGGGTGATTAAACCTTGCCGTTACATTCCAATCTATATTACGGATATCATCACCAACCATATACTCCCTTACTTCTGCGAATGACATACCCTTACCTTTAAATGCAGTGTGATATTCTCCTGCAAAAATTTGGTTTGATAAAATTCGAGACCTAATTTCTATTTGTCTTACTTTTTTTATTATTTCAGAAGCAAACATAATCTTATTAATTTATTAAGGAACTTCCACTGTATTTAATATTTCATTAACGATTTCCTCTGTTGTAATATTTTCGGCTTCAGCTTCATATGTCAAACCAATCCTATGCCTCATAACATCCAAACTTATAGCCCTAATATCTTCTGGAATAACATAACCCCTTCTCTTTATAAAAGCAAAAGCTTTTGCCGCTAATGCCAAATTAATACTAGCTCGAGGCGAGCAGCCATAATTTATAAAGTTTTTTAATTTGCCTAACTTATACTCTTCAGGAAAACGTGTAGCAAATACAATATCGGTTATATATTTCTCAATCTTTTCGTCCATATATACTTCCCTTACTATATTTTTTGCTTTCAATATATCCTCTGGTTTGAGTATTTGGGTTGCCTCTGGAAAAGTATTTTTAATATTTTGTTGGATGATTAATCTCTCGTCTTCTTTTGTAGGATAAGAGATTACTACTTTCAACATAAATCTATCTACTTGAGCCTCTGGTAATGGGTATGTTCCTTCTTGCTCAATTGGATTTTGTGTTGCTAATACCAAAAAAGGTTTATCCAATGCAAATGTTTTATCTCCTATAGTGATTTGACGTTCTTGCATTGCCTCTAATAATGCAGATTGCACCTTTGCTGGAGCTCGGTTAATTTCATCTGCTAATATAAAATTAGCAAAAATAGGACCTTTCTTTACTAAAAATTCTTCATTTTTTTGGCTGTAAATTTGCGTCCCTATTAAATCCGCTGGCAATAAATCTGGAGTAAACTGGATTCTGCTAAATTTAGCATCAATAGTTTGTGCTAATGTTTTTATTGCTAAAGTCTTTGCCAAACCTGGCACTCCTTCAAGTAATATATGCCCATCAGACAGAAGACCTATAAGTAATCTTTCTACCATATACTTCTGACCAACAATTACTTTGTTCATTTCCATAGTAATCATATCAACGAAGGCACTTTCTACTTGTATCCTATCGTTTAATTCTTTAATATTAATTTCTGACATAGTAATTTTTTTTTAATTAACATTAATTTGCTAATCAAAAAATATACCATTTTAACTTTTTAAATACAATGTAAAAACGAAAATGTTCAACAATATGTATCATTTTAATTAATACCCCGATATTTATTCCTAATGTTTTTTTTCTATATACTAATGTGATATAAGCATTAATAATTTTATGCTTCTTGAAAACATTAAAAAAAGTTTGTTTTTCACTTTGTTTTTAATTCACGTAATCCTGAAATAATTTTACTGTTTTTGTTATAATTCTATTTTTTTGTAAATCTATTTTATAACAAGATATTCTTTAGCTTTATTGATTATAATATCAAGACCTTGTTCTACTGATGTATTAAATTCAAATAGCTTATAAGTTTCATTTGGATCTATTTTGCAATCATAACCTTTTTTATCACCCAATATAACTTCAATGCCAAGTTTTTTACCAATCATATTAGCCAAATCGGCAATCTTTATCCAATTACCATTAGTAATATGAATGTTATTTTCCTTTAAAGTTCGTGCTTTTAATAAATTATTAATGCAATCATCCACATACACAAGTTGGCGCTCCTCTTCTCCACTTGTCATTAGCTCTATCTTAGAATTCTTTAATCCTTTATATACAATATCCGGAATAAAATGAGATTTCAAAGCTGGTTCTTCCCAACTATAAACATTCCAAAAACGAACAATTTTACCATTTAATAACTGTGTCCATTTCTCTCCCAATAATTTTGTTGTCCCATAAGCCATTTCTGGACTTATTAATTGTGATGAAGCAAACATAAAAGGTACTTTACTTCTATCTAGAAAGCTAAATATATTTTCACATAACAAAGTATTATTGACTAGCATTTGTAATTGATACTTGGAATCATAAAGAAACCTTGCTCCTCCAACTTCCCACGCAAAAAACCACACATAATCAACATCAGAATACTTAGAAAGGTTATAATTTCTTAAATCATATCCGACTTTTATATCCAAATTAATAACTTCTTCTCCAACCTCTAAAAGTTTTCGGCATAATGCAGAACCAATAGTTCCAGAGCCTCCTAGTACTAAATTTTTTTTAATTCCCATATATTATTTCCTATACTTACTTCTTTATAATTTGTCATTCCCCAACTTTCCGGATTTTTATAGGGAATATTATCAAAATCATGTTCCCCATGAGTATCATTTTTTCCATATAATGCAGATTCCTTATGATCAAGATGATAATGATGTCCAAGAACCATTGTCTTTAAACCAGTATAAAGCAATTGCTTCAAGCCATTTGTATCAACACCAAGTCTAACCATAGTTAAACTTTCATCATATCCCGTAGCATTAAGCCAATTGTTTTTATGTGTTAAAATAAAATTACCAACAACACTCTCCAAATACTTATTCGTAGCAAAAAAAGCTTTAATAAGTGATTTGTCATTAACATGCTTCTCGTTAATAGGGTTGCCATCCCATTCAATATTTTTGTAATGCGAACCATAAATAGTATTCTTATTCAGCATTTTTATATTTTTAGCAATATCCAATCCTAAAAAAACATCAGCGTTAATAAGAAGAATCCATTCGTTCTTTGCCTTTCTAATACCAACATTCTTTGCATGATATTCTAGCATTTTTATTTTAGGATTTGTTGCAATTGATTCGTGAATATCTTCTCCAATAACATAACATTTTGAATTTTTATAACGTTGACTTATCCATTCGCAATCACTTGCTACATCTTTTATTCTATTCCATTCCACATAAATCAATTCTGGATTAGGCAGTTTACTCAAATTCCAATCTAATGTAGTCTGTAAACGTTTGGCAAACTCTCCTCCATAATTATCGTTTCGTCCAGTAACAACAACGCTAATGCTATTTACTTGTTCATTTTTACTGCAATCAAACAATTGTCTAAAAAACCAATAAAAATAAAATTTCGACAATTTAAGATATACTATTCTCCACTTTAAAGCCTCTAAAATCATTGATTTTTAACATTTATATTTTGCAAAAATACAAAAATTAGCAAAAATTAACATTTTTTAGAATGTTTATTTTCATTATTGTTAATTGAGGCTGAAATTAGGAATGAGATATTTGTATATGTAATGATATTGATAAATAATTAAAAGATATTATCATTATTTATCGTATTTTTGTATCATTGCAATTAAATATTTGCAATCAATTTAAATAATTCATCCAAAGATTTTAATCATGGCTAATAAAAAAGAAACTACACAAAACGATAAATTAATAACTGATATTATTAATTTGTTTTCAAAAACACCAAAGGCTTTAAATTTTAAACAAGTAGCAACAAAATTAGGCATAAATGATAACGCAACAAAGCTTTTAGTAAATCTAAAGCTTTATGAATTAACCTCGCAAAAGGTATTAAAAGAAATATATAAGGGTAAATTTCAGTTTAACCAAACTTTAGCAAAGAAAGTAGATCAACCTGATTCTTTTATTGAAGGTATAGTTGATATGAAATCAACAGGAAAAGCTTATATAATAACAAATAAAGATTCGGAAGATATTTTCATTTCAGCAAATAATACAAATAGGGCTTTAGATGGAGATAGTGTGAAGGTGGCCTTATTTCCAATAAGGAAAGGGAGAAAGTTAGAAGGGAAAATAGTTGAAGTGTTAAAACGCAAAAAAGACCAATTTGTGGGTAATGTCCAAATGTATAAGAATTATGCTTTTGTTGTTCCAGATAATAATTCTATGCCTGTAGACATTTTCATTCCTATAGATTCCACAAATGGTGCGAAAAACGGAGAAAAGGTTATTGCAAAGCTAACAGAATGGCCGTCAAATGCTAAAAATCCTTTTGGAGAAATAATAAGAATATTAGGTACGCCAGGCACAAATGAAGTAGAGATAAATGCTATAATTGAAGATTATGGTTTGCCATATAACTTTCCTCAAGAAGTAATTGATGCCTCAAATAAAATAAGTTTAAAAATATTGGATGAGGAGATAGAGAAAAGGCATGATTTTCGGAATATATTAACAGTCACGATAGATCCACAGGATGCTAAAGATTTTGATGATGCTTTATCTATAAGATTTCTTGAAAATGGAAATTATGAAGTTGGTGTTCACATTGCAGACGTGTCACATTATGTAAAACCTAATACACTTTTAGATAATGAAGCATTAAAAAGAGGGACGTCGGTTTATTTAGTAGATAGAGTTATTCCAATGTTGCCAGAAAGACTTTCAAATAATATTTGTTCACTCGTTCCAAACAAAGATAGGTTAACATTTAGTGCGGTTTTTGAAATGGATGCAAAGGCAAAAATTGTCAATGAATGGTTTGGCAAAACTATTATTAATTCAGATAGGCGCTTTTCTTATGAAGAAGTGCAAGAAATAATAGAAACAAATGAAGGCGAATATAATAAAGAGATTGGGATATTGAATGATTTGGCTAAGAAAATGAGAGCAGAAAGGATGAAAAATGGCTCAATTGATTTCAATAAAGTAGAAGTGAAATTTAATCTGGATGAAAAAGGTACACCAATAGGAGTTTATTTTAAAGAAATGAAAGATGCAAATAAACTAATAGAAGAATTTATGCTAATGGCTAATAAGAAGGTTGCAACTATTGTAGGGAAAACTCCTAAGGGAGCGAAAAAAAATCCTTTTGTTTATAGAATACATGACACACCAAATCAAGATAAACTAAATGTATTTACAAAGTTTGTAAATAAATTGGGTTACAATATGAAAATAGGAGTAGGGAAGAAAGCTATAGCGCAATCATTAAATAGTTTGATGATAGATGTAAAAGGAAAAGGCGAAGAGAATATGATAGAAACTTTAGCAATACGAACAATGCCAAAAGCTTACTATTCTTCAAAAAATATAGGTCATTATGGATTAAACTTCGATTTTTACACTCACTTTACATCACCAATAAGGCGTTATCCAGACTTAATGGTTCATAGGATATTGTACAAGTATTTAAATAAACAAGTTTTGGAAAGTGAAAAAGATTTGGAACCGAAATGCGAACAAGCATCAGATATGGAAAAAAGAGCATCAGAAGCAGAAAGAGAGTCAATCAAATATAAGCAAGTTGAATTTATGAAAGACAAAGTTGGGTTTGAATTTGATGGAGTTGTTTCAGGTATTTCAAAATGGGGAATATGGGTTGAAATAACAGAGAATAAATGTGAAGGTATGATTAGCTTAAGAACAATGAATGATGATGTGTATTACCTTGATGATGAGAACTACAGAGTTGTGGGGCAAAAACATGGGAATATTTATAAGTTAGGAGATAATGTAAAAATAGAAATAGTAAAAGCTGACATAGCAAAACGACAATTAGATTTTATATTTGCACATAAGAGTAGTATCTCACTAAGTGTGTAACCTGAAAATTTATTCTAATTTTTTTTTACCTCCTTCAAAAAGGTCGAAAAAAATTTAAGAAATAGCTTTTTTATTAATTTTACACATAAAAACATGAAAAAGAAGATTTGAAACCTTTACAAGGCGTAATTTCAAAAAAAAATTACTTAAATTAAGATGTTTTCAGAAAAAAAAATAAATATAGAGCTTTTATGTTTTTTGAAATATTTTAGAAAAAAACAAATTTATATCCTGACTTTGTCGCTTGATTTTTTCTTCTTTTGCAAATTTCAGTAAATCAATAATTTATAATTTTTGCGACACCTTTTTGGGTG
>MEOD01000107.1 GCA_001768555.1 Bacteroidetes bacterium GWF2_29_10 | reverse complement strand
TTAGAGTAGTTTATATTACTTATTTTCTAACGCTACGCATTAGAAATTAAATTCAAAATTAATCATTTTTTCTTAATGCGGAATCTGGGTTAATGGTATTATTTTGCTTTATATCTGCAAATTCTCAAGAGTTTAAATTAGATAATTTTAAGAAATTTGGAAAAAATATTTATGCTGATGAATGTGAGGTAACGAACTTTGAATATAAAACGTTTCTTAATGATATAAAAATCATTGATTCAGACAAACATAAGAAAGCAATGTATGATTCTACACAATGGATAAAAAAGTATCCTTATTCTTATAATGAGCCTATGACGAATATGTATCACTGGCATTTAGCTTATAGTAATTATCCTATAGTAAATATAACTTTAGAAGGAGCAACCTATTATTGCCAATGGCTTACTGAAAAGTATAACAACTCTAAAAAAAAGAAATATAAAAAAGTAATATTCCGATTACCTACAGAAACTGAATGGAAAAGATTATCTGCACCTTTAGTTGGTCATAATCTACCTTGGTATGGAAATTATCTTTATACTCCTGACAAACCCAACGTATATCTTGCAAATGTCAAAACAAAAGATTACACATACAATAAAGAAGATAGCAATAAGGCTAATTACATGGTTGATGGAGGATTTGAGTGCACGGTAATTGCACACTACAAACCAAATAATATTGGACTTTATGATGTAATAGGAAATGTTTCTGAAATGACTCAAGATGGTGCTCAAAAAGGGGGTAATTGGGACACTTATCTTGACGAATGCACAATTGATAAGTCCCAAAATTATGAATTACCAGACCCTCGCGTAGGGTTCAGAGTTATACTAGAAGTAATTGAACAATAATTTTTTATAATTATCAGAAACGTTAAATAAAATTTACTTCAGGTTGTAATTTGATTTGAAACTTTTCAAAAATATCGTTTATAATTAAGGTGGAAAATTCAATTATATCTCTTCCAGAAGCATTTCCTTTGTTAATTATTACTAAGGCATGTTTATCATAAACACTTACTGTTTTAGATTCTTTATTTTTCCATCCTGCATTTTCAATTAACCAAGCTGCTGATATTTTGTATCCTTCATTAGTTCTATGAGCATTTATATCATTATATTTTAATTTCAAATTGGAGTATTGCTCTTCTGAAATTATCGGGTTTTTAAAGAAACTTCCCGCATTTCCTGTCGTTTTATAGTCAGGAAGCTTAGAGTTACGTATTTTATAAAGAACATTCCTAATATTTGAAAGGTTTATTTCTTTGTAATTTGTTAACTCCTCTGCCAGAGCTTTATATGAAGTATTATATTGATGAAACTTATTTAATTTTAAAACTATAGAATAAATAATTGTTTTATTTTTTAATTCTGTTTTAAATATACTGTCTCTATATCTAAATTTGCATTCTGTGTTTGAATAAGTGTTTTTTGATTTAGAATCTATATGAAAAGCATTTACTTTATGAATAACATCTTTTATTTCTACTCCGTATGCTCCTATATTTTGTACTGGAGCACTTCCTGCTTTTCCTGGAATATAAGATAAATTTTCTATTCCTTGATAGTTATGCTTTTCACAGTAATCAATCACATCCTCCCAATTTTCTCCTGCTGCAATCTCTATATAGGCATGTTTATCATCTTCTTCTATAAGCTTAATCCCTTTATTGTTTATGTAAATTATTAAGCCTTTAAAATCTTCTTTAAAAAGTACATTACTTCCTCCACCAAGAACAAAGAACTTATTATTATTGAATATATCGTTATTAAAAAGTTCTATTATGTTATGTTCTGATTTTATTTCCACAAAATATTCCGCATAGGCACTTATGCAAAATGTATTATGTGCCTTTAGATTGAAATTATCTTTTATTTGAAGCATTATTCAATAAGTCTTTTTTCTTTAATTTTATTCTCCAAATATTCTGAGCCGCCACCCATCTCTTTTGCCGTGTTCCACATACTTAAAGCTTTATCCTTATCGCCTAACTGGAAAAGGATATCTCCATAATGTTCCAAAATATCTGCATCTTTATCCCCTCCATTTTTTATTGCTTTTTCCATCCATTTTTTTGCTTCAGGGTAATCTTTCATCTTATAAAGCACCCATGCATAAGTATCTAGATATGTCGGATTATTTGGATCAAGTTCATTTGATTTTCTTGACATTTCTGCCGCTTTTTCCAGATGTTCATTTCTAATAGAGAGATAGTAACTATAATTATTTAAAACATAAATGTTTTTCGGATCAATTTTTAACGCATTTTCATAAGCCTCGTCTGATTTGTCATGCTTGTCTAAATTATTATAAATATCTCCAAGATAAGAATATAACTGCAACAATAGTTCTTTATTTGAACCTACATATTTTATTGCTTCATTAATACTTTTTTCTGCTTTATTATAATTTTTTAATCTTATGTTTGCAAATGCATTAAACGTATAACCGCCAATTTGATAAGGAAACAAGTCTATTGCTCTTTGTGATAATTTTTCAAGCAGATTAATACTATCTACATCTGATACTCCTATTAGCAATTGTTCCCATATAATGTATTTACTACTATCTAATTCTATTGCTCTTAAGTATTTTTCTATTGATTTATCATATATTTTATCCCTATAATAAAAATCTCCCGACATTGAAAAAGACTTTGCATCATTTGGATGAACTTTTTCCAATATATCAACTAACTCAAATGCTTGTTTTTTTAGGCTTGTATCTTTTTCTGATAGCATATAATAACTGAAAAGAATTTGTATCTTAGTGTCAATGTCAAGTTCTGAGTTATTAAATGCTTTTTTCAACTCTATAAATGAGTTTCCATAATCTTTTATGTCTCTATAATAATTTGACAAGTAGAGATGCACATTGTAGTTTGCTGAATCTTTTTTTATTATTTCTTGAAATACATTAAAGGCTTTATCCTTTTGATTAGTTTTATAATATATTTCTCCCATGATTTCAAGATATTTGATATCATCAGGATGTTTTTTCACTAATTTATTTAGCTCTTTTATTGCGAGATTAAATTCTCTTACCTCTAGCAGTAACTTTACTTTTAGTAACTCCACTTCACTGTTTATGCCAAAATTATTTTCAATATCAGTTAAAACTTTTAGGGCTTTTTTAACCTCCCCTTCTTTAAATAAACAATCCGTATATTTATAATAATAAGAAGAGTTGCTTTTATTTAATTTTATAATTGATTTGTATACTTCTCCTGCTTCTTTCAATTTATTATTTGCATAAAGAATATCTGCTAGATTTATATAAAACCATTCATTTGTAGGCGATAACTTTACTGCTTTCTTTGCAAAAGTAATTGCATCTGCACTATTCGATTGTTTTTTATATATTAATGACAATTCATAATAGGCTTCTGATTTTTCAGGCATTAATCTAACGCATTCTAAAAAATAATCTTCTGCTTTGTCATAATTTTCCAGCATCTTTTCTTTCAAGCCATCATGATAGAAAGATGTGTATTTTGTATCAACAGATTCTTCTTTGTTGATTTCATGTCCGACTTGCGCAAAAACAATCTTATTCAAACAAAGTAATGTTATTGCAAGAAAAACTAATTTTCGAAAATAATTTGTCATATTTTAATTACAGAATAATCTCCTATACTAACATCTTCGATTTTATCTATATATTCAACATTACTCCCTATCATCGAATTTGCTATATTGGCATTAATTATTAAACTATTATCTTGAACGATAGAATTAGAAATAATAGTATTTTCTAAACATGTTTTTTTTCCTATAGAAACATGCGGACCAATAATTGAATTTTTTATTATTGCTTCATCATCAATAAAACAAGGAGGAATAATTATCGAATTTTCTAATGTTGCTTTGGAAAATATCTGTTCTTTATTATGTTTTAAATGCTCTAAAACTCTTTTGTGCGTATACACTGTTGCATCCTTATTTCCACAATCTAACCACTCGCTAACTTCCCCAACAGCAAATCTCAAACCTTTTGATTTCATATTTTGCAAAGCATCTGTAAGCTGGTATTCATTCCCTTTTACGATATTATTATCTATCAAATATTGTAATTCTTTTTTCAAGTTATCCCCATCTTTAAAATAGTATATTCCAATGATTGCTAAATCTGAAACAAATGAATCGGGTTTTTCATAAAAATCTGTAATGTATCCATCTATCCCTTGTTTTACTACTCCAAAAGAACTTGGATCATCTATCTTTTGAACCCATATAATACTTTCTTCTGTCTTATTTAAAACAAACTCCGCTCTAAATAAAGTATCTGCAAATGCTACAACTATATTCCCTTCTAAAGAATCTTTTGCACATAATATTGCATGTGCTGTTCCTAATGGATCATGTTGATAATATATCTTTCCTTTGGCTCCTATACTTTCTGCAATCTGGATAAGATTACTTTCTGCTTCCTTGCCAAAATCACCAATAATGTAAGCAATTTCTTCAATTTGTTCGTTAGTTGATTTTGATAGTTCTTCAATCAGTCTATGAACAATAGTTTTTCCTGCAATTTTTATTAAAGGCTTAGGTATCGTTAAGGTATGAGGTCGCATACGTTTTCCCATACCTGCCATTGGAATTATTATTTTCATTTTCTATGTTCTAAGTTTTTTTAATTATTTTAAGTTTTTTTACAAAACTCCTTTTTTATAATTCTTCTTTATTCATCAAACACCTGTATGCCCAAATCCTCCTGCGCCTCTATTTGTTTGTTCTAAATCATCCGTTTCTACCCATTCTACTTTCGAATGTTCTGCAACTATCATTTGGGCTATTCTTTCTCCATTTTCAATAACAAATTCTTCTTTTGACAAATTTATTAATATAATTTTTATCTCACCTCTGTAGTCTGAGTCTATTGTCCCTGGTGAATTAAGTACTGTTATTCCCTTTTTTATTGCTAATCCACTGCGTGGTCTTATTTGGGCTTCATATCCAATCGGAAGCTCTATAAATAATCCAGTAGGGATTAAGGCTCTTTCTAAAGGTTTCAATATAATAACATCATCAATAGAAGCCCTAATATCCATTCCTGCTGAAAATAATGTTTCGTAAGAAGGAAGGTGATGATTTGATTTGTTTTTTATTTTAACTTTTAAAGAATCCATTTTTTTGTTATTTTACTGATTATTAGTTTCTTTAGTTTCTTGTATTTTTAGAGGATTAGCAGAGATTTCTTGATAAATATTTCTTCGTTTGAATATATCAACTGCTAAAAACAATGATTCCCTAAATGAATTTGGTGAAGCTATATTTTGTCCTGCTATGTCATAACCTGTTCCATGATCTGGGGAGGTGCGAATAATAGGCAAACCTGCGGTAAAATTAACTCCATCATCAAACGCCATGGTTTTAAAAGGAATTAACCCTTGATCATGATACATTGCTAATACTGCATCAAATTTATTGAAGTTATTATTAGCAAAAATACCATCGGCTGCAAAAGGCCCAAATGCTAAAATATTTTGTTCTTTCGCACTTTCTATTGCAGGAATAATAATATCTTTCTCTTCATTACCCAACAAGCCATCATCTCCAGCATGTGGATTTAACCCTAATACTGCAATCTTTGGTTTTCTTATTGCAAAGTCCTTTGTCAATGAATTATTTAATATTTTTATTTTTTCTAATATTAATTCTTTTGTTAACTTCCCTGCAACTTCAGTAATTGGAATATGACCTGTAACTAATCCAATTTTCAAATTCCCTGCAACCATTAACATTAAGTATTTCTTTGTCTCAAACTTTGTAGCTAAATATTCTGTATGCCCAGTAAAAGGACCTGTATTTAATTGGATATTATGCTTATTAATAGGTGCTGTAACTAAAACATCTATTGCATTTTTCTTCAAATCTTTTATTGCATGCTCCAAAGAAAAAATTGAAAAACTACCAGCAATATCTGTTGATTTACCTAACTCTATTTTTACTTCTTTATCCGTACAATTAACTAAATTTGACAGTTTGCTATTTGCAAATTCAACACTTTTTATAATGTTAAAATTAAAGTCATTAATGTTTAAACTTTTTTTATGGTATGATATTATTTTTGACGAACCATACACTATAGGAACCATTATTTCATTAATTCTCACATCCATTAATGTTTTTAGGATTACTTCAATCCCTATTCCATTAAAATCTCCTATACTTATTCCTACTTTTACTTTTTTATCCCCTTCTCCTACAGTTTTGTTTATATTTGATATAACCGTAGGTTGTTTATTTGGACCATTAGTTGTCATATTATTATTTCCCTTATTAATTTATTTTTGATTTAAAAAACTCATAGAATAGCCTAACACCAACTCCCGTTGCTCCTTTACACCTGTAGCTATCTTTTGCATCAAGAAATGCAAGACCTGCAATATCTAAATGTATCCACTTGTAATCTGTAAATTTTTCTAAGAATTTCCCTGCTGTTATTGCTCCGGCTTCTCTCCCTCCTATATTTTTTAAATCTGCAATATCGGATTTTATCAAATCTGCATAATCATCCCAAAATGGAAATTGTGCAATTCGTTCATGCACCAAACCTGAAGCTTTTTGTAAATGTTGAAACTCTTTTTCACTACTCTCATTATGCATACCAACCATACCAAACTTACCTATTGCTGCCGCTGCCGAGCCCGTTAATGTGGCTATATCTATAACTAATTCTGGCGAATATTTTATTGCATAACTTAATGCATCTGCCAAAATCAAACGACCCTCTGCATCTGTATTTAATACTTCAACAGTCTTATTATTAAACATCGTTATTACATCTCCTGGAACTAGTGCATTATCTCCTGGACGATTGTCTGTCGCAGGAATTAAACCAATAACATGTATCGGTAATTTTAACTTACTAATAACATAAAATAAACCAACAACTGCCGCTGCTCCTGCCATATCTGTTTTCATATTATCCATATAGCTCCCTGTCTTTAGGTTTAAGCCTCCTGTATCAAAAGTAATACCCTTACCTACAAGTATGTATGCATTTTTATTAATACTTTTTTCTGGTTTCCATTCTAGAATATTAAACGTAGGCTCATCAACGCTACCTTTATTTACTGCCAGAATACCTCCCATCTTTAATGATTCTATTTTGGATTTATAAAATGTTTCCACTTCAAACCCAGATTCTGTTCCTATTAATTTTATTGTTTCTGACAATTTCACAGCATTCAATTGGTTCGCTGGCTCATTAACCAAATCCCTTGCAATAAAATTACCTGATGATATAATTTCTATTTCCTCTAATTCTGATTCAATTATCAGCTTACTAAATATTTTTATTTCACTTAAAACTTCTGTTTTATCTTCTGTTTTATACTTAACAAACTGATAACTTCCCAATAACAAACCCTCAAGATATGACAACAATTCCTTTTTGTTCAAATCAACATCAACAATTGTAACATTACTCAACTTGTCATTTTTTATAATCTGAATAATACTATCTCCTCCTTTTCGGCATTTCTCTATCGTTTTATTTTCGTCTTTATCCTTTTTTGAATTACTTGTAAACTGAACGAAAATACTTTTCGAACATCTCTTAAATGCAAAAAAATCCTTTTCTGCATCTTTTTCTAGCTCTGTTTTTAAACATTCATACTCCTCTTGTTGAAGATATTCTTTTAAGCTCTGTTTGTTCTTTACAAATAAAACGAGACTTTCATTCTTCTCTATATTTGACGTTTTTATTAATTTTATCATAACTTATAACCAATTTATAAAAATAATTTGACTGTAAAGTTACAAAGCTATTTGTTTTTTCTTAAAAAATGTAAAAAAAAATTGATATATGCAAAAAATAAATACCGTATTAAACTAATAACATTAAATAAATATTACTGCATAATAATAAAACCGTTGCAAAACAAAATGTTAAAAATAACCAATCAGTCAACTTATCAATAATCATATTATAAATAAGATGTGAACGCAATAGGAAGAACTTACTACAATGGAATAATTTTATTTAATAAGAATGGATGAAAAAAACCTATTTTATAACAAAATTAAATATTTATTCACACCATCACCAATTGTTAAAATACTACAAATCAATACATTATACAAAAACACTTAACTTGCTAATTTTCATTGCGTTATATGCTATTACTTCGCCTTTACTTCACCCTAAAGTTACCCTAAAGTCACCCCAACCTTTTTTAGAGCGTTCAGTAGTGTTCAACAAACTGTGTCATTGTTTTTAATTCTATCTACAAAATAAATAAATAATTAAACATTTAGGGAGCTATTAAAAAAAGATTATGAAACCCTTTTTAAAATTAAATCAACTTTATACTTTTTAGTCAACCCCTTAAAATCCTTATAACTTCGTGTATATCTGTGTAATAAATCCTCACAACAATGATATAAAACCAAGCCCATTTTTAAGCTAGTAAAAATAAATGGCTTGAAATTAAACCAAAAATATTTTTACAAAAAATCTAAGAAGTTTAAAAATAAAATTTTATATTTGCATATCAATAACAATAAGTTATCACAAACACTTTTGTGAAACTTAATAAAAAAAAATTATATGAAAAAAATTATCTTTTTTTTAATTGCTTTTATAGCAACAAATGTATCAGCTAATATAGGATTTATAGTTGATGACATTAATTATTACCTTACTTCCTCAAATACTGTAGGTGTTGTAGAAAAAACACCTAAGTACGAAGGTAACATTATTATCCCTAGCACAATAAACTATGATGGCAAATTTTATTCAGTTACAACAATTGGAAGTTATGCTTTTTATAACTGTAATAGTTTAACAAGTGTAACTATTCCAAATACTGTAATAACTATTAATCCCTTTGCTTTTATGTCCTCTAGTTTAACAAGTATAAATATTCCAAGTTCTATTATACGCATTGATGATTACGCTTTTCAGGGATGTAATAGTTTAACAAGTATAACTATCCCAAGCACTGTAACATTTATTGGAGAGAGAGCTTTTAATACTTGTAGTAACTTAACAAGTATTTCCATAGACTCTACGCATCCTAATTATGCTTCAATAGATGGAGTTTTGTATGATAAGAATATAACAACTTTAATACAATGTCCAGGAGCAAAAACAAGTGTAACTATTCCAAATTCGGTAACAAGTATTGGTGATTTCGCTTTTTATTACAATACTAATTTAAAAAGTGTAACTATTCCAAATTCTGTACTAACCATTGGAAATTCTGCTTTTTCTGCATGTACTAATTTAAAAAATATAACTATTCCAAACTCTGTAACAAGTATTGGAGATGTAGCTTTTTATGGATGTAATAGTTTAACAGAAATAAATTGTAATGCTACAGAACCACCAATTTTAGGAATTGATGTCTTTTGGGATGTTTCTAAAGATATTCCTTTATATGTTCTTCTGGGAAGTATAGATGCTTATAACGCTGCTACTGGATGGAAGGATTTTCATCCAACTTCAAAATACCCTTTTGTAACTCCTGTAAGCATTTCTAAGCCATCATGTGCTGATGGAAATGATGGAATAATAGAAGTGAGCATAATCGGAGGTAAAGAACCTTATACTTACTCTTGGGATAATGGCGAAACTACTCAAAATAAGAATAATGCAGTGTATGGAACTAATATACTTTGGGTAAGCGATGCTAATGGAAATGTGTTAAAAAAAGGTATAGCTATAAAAAATCCACCTACAACATTCCCTGAAGTAACTAATTTAAGGACAACAACTTTTACAGCAAATAACGTTACCATAGCATGGAGCAAACATGTTGAAACAACATATTATATTGTATATAAAAAAATAGAAGATGGAGACTGGATATACGCAGGGAGATTAAATGCTTCAAGCACTTTTTGTAATTGGGTCGGATTACAACCTAATACAACTTATTCATTTAAAATATCTCAAAGAAAAAATAGCACAACTTATTCATGTTTTACAGAAATATCATTTACAACACCTAGTGGACTTAGTTGCTTACCTGTAACTAATATGAATGTTAAAAACATAACAAATACAACCGCAACTTTAGACTTTACTTTTGCCGATAATCATGAGTTTTACTACATAAGATACCGAACCGTTGAAGGACCTGGTACTTGGGTTTACTCCTTAGCTTATTGGGGAAGATCTAATTTTTACACAAGACTTAACATCTCAAGCTTAACACCAAACACAGATTACGAATGGCAAGTACAAACCGTATGTCAAAATTCTCCACGTATAAGTTCAATGTTAACACCTTTGCATACTTTCCGTACACTCGCAGCCAAAAACAATAATGAAGAAAAAACAAGCAAAGAATTAGTAGTTGATAAATCTCAATTAGCAATTAGCGCTTATCCTAATCCTTTTAGTGATGATATTAATATTACATATAGTTTAATAGAGAATAGTCAAGTAAATATTGAAATTTACAATATTTTAGGAAGCAAAATAGAGTCTGTAGTAAATGAAAGTCAAATTACTGGAACTTACAGCTATCAAATAGATAATATAAAAAACGCTGGTGTTTATTTTATTAAATTAACAGCAAATGATCTTTCCGTACAGAAGAAGATAATTAAGCATTAAAATCTTGATAAGTTTAAATTATTTAAGGAGGCTATCAAAATTATAGCCTCCTTTTTTGTAATAAAATAATTATAATTAAAACCGTTGCAAGGCAAAATACTACAAATCAATCAATTTAAGCAAACTGTCTGATTTTAATTCTATTACTTCACCTCAACCTATTTTTTAGTAAAATATTAACAATAAGCATAATCACATTTATTTTAGATAATCCTAAAATAAGTTTACTGTCTTTTTCCATAATTTCAGTTTTTTTTGTAAACCTAATTCTATAATAAAACAGTTTTATTTTCTTTGTAATAAAGATTTTTTTGGATTACTTGAATTTCAAATTAGTTGTTATTAAAAAAACATGTTTTCCTAACTTAAGTTTGTAACTATGTAAAATTTTAATTTATATTTGCAATATTATTATTATTTCAAGCAATATTTTCAACTTGACATGCAAATTAGGTTTTATTAGTATAATTTCATTTTGGAAAATTGTTTAATATTGTAATTAGTAATATTGTCTTATTTAAAAATTATATAAACTTTTTAGCATGAAAAATAAGAAAACTATATGGATAGATATAACAAATGTTCCTCAAGTTAATTTCATGTATCCAATAGCAAAACATTTAGAGAATTCCTATAATGTAATTTATAGCTTAAAAGACTTTGCTGAAACAGTTGGCTTATTTGAATTAAAGTTTGATGCTCCAGCACAAATTATAGGTAAGCACATGGGGAAAAGTAAAATAAAAACAGTTATGGCCTTAGGAAACCGAATTATAAATTTACAAAGAAAAATTCCTTATTTTGATGCAAGCATAACAATAGGAGGAGATGCTAGTTATATAGCTAAATTGCGAGGGAAAAAAGCTATTACTTTTAATGACAATGAGATTGCTCAAGTTTGGCGATATAGTAGATTTTCTGATTATGCATTTTGGCCAAATGCAGTTGAATTTGAGAAAATAGTCAAAGTTGGATTTAAACGAGATGAGATATACATGTATGATGGCTTTAAAGAAGATTTGTATCTAGCGGATTATGTTCCTAATGAGAATTTTAAAAAAGATATTCCTTTTGATAATTTTGTTATTGTTAGACCAGAAAATCTTAAAGCAAAATACGTGAAAGGAGAGAATTTTTCAATAGTGCCAGATTTAATAAAAAAATTACTAAAAGAAAATTACAATATATTGTTTTTGCCTAGATATGAGGATGATATCAATTATATTTCCGAATTTAAAAATAGTAATCAAATTTATGTTCCCAAAGGAGCTATAGATGGTTTAGACGCTTGTTTTTATTCAAATGCAGTACTTACAGGAGCTGGGACTATGGCAAGGGAAGCCGCATGTTTGGGAATTCCTGCCATTTCATTTTTTGCTGGAAAGGACTTACTTACAGTTGATAAGAAAATGATAAATGACAAATTGATGTTTTTTTCAAGGAATACAGATGATATAATGAGTTTTCTAAAACAAAGCGGGAAAAGACAGGCAGACATATCAAGAAGTAAAAAAGTAAAAGAAGAAATATTAAACAAGATAGACGAAGTACTGGATAGATTTCTTAAATAGAATAATTTAAAAAACTAATATTTTATCTTTATTTAGATTATAAGCCTAAGTATTTTTATAATTTAAAAAAATAAATTAGCGTTTTCTGTTTTTCTTTTTTATGTTTGTTAAAATTTTTATTTTATTTATTTAAATTCATTATTTTTATGAAAAAGTTTTTTACTCTGTTTTTAATGTTTTTTTCAATATTTATTATTGCCCAAGAAAATCAGTTTGGGATTAAGTTTTCTGGATATGTTAAGTCTGATTATTTTGTAGATACAAGAATTAATAATGTTTATCCAAGAGAGGGGCATTTTTTTCTTTATCCATCAAACATATCTAAGGATTCTGCAGGAAAGGATATTAATGAAAAAATAAACATGAACATGCTTGCAATTCAAACACGTTTAAAAGGAGATGTAAAAGGTCCTGACTTTCTTAATGCAAAAACAAGTGGAACCATAGAAGCTGAATTTTTCGGACATTCCGATGCAGATATAAATGGGTTGAGATTACGCCATGCTTTTATGAAATTAAAATGGGAAAAATTTGAAATTTTAGCAGGACAATACTGGCATCCAATGTTTTCAGTAGATTGTTATGCAGGAACAGTTTCTTTCAATACTGGAACACCTATTCAACCGTTTTCAAGAAATCCTCAATTACGCCTTAGTTTTAATTTAACCAAATCTTTTACTGTATTGGCAATTGGTTCAAGTGAACGAGATTTTACAAGTACAGGACCAGACGGAGCTTCTTCAAAATATGTAAGAAATTCAGGTCGTCCTATGGGTCATTTACAATTACAATTAAAACCAGATGGTACTGAAAATGTGTTTGGAATAGGAGTTGATGTTAAGGCAATAAACCCAGAAGATGTTACTTATAAAATATATAAAACAGATAAATCATTGATTTCAAAAAGTGCATTAGCTTATGCTAAGATAAAAACAAAACCAGTAACTATAAAGTTTTATACTTCTTATGTAGAAAATGGATTTAATCTTATGCAAATTGGAGGATATGCATGTGTTGATACAACAAACCTAGCAACAGGAGAAAGAGATTATGAAAATATAAGAACAGGTTCTGCATGGTTGGATATTAGTTCAAATACAAAAAAATTCCAATATGGTATATTTGCGGGATTTTCACGTAATCTTGGATTAGAAAACAAAACAGACGGCATAAAATACTATAGCAGGGGTTCTAATATAGATTATATATATAGAATCTCTCCACGATTTGTTTACAATTTAAATAACTTTTCAATAGGAGCAGAAATAGAGCATACTGTTGCTGCTTATGGCACTTCTGGAACACAAGCTATTGTGGGAAATGCAGAAGAAGTTGCAAATGACAGATTGATAATTTCATTGACTTATAAATTTTAATTATTTAAGTTATGCGGTTTCTTGTTTTCTTGTTTTTGGTATTCTATTTATCAATAAATACTTATTGTCAAAAGAAATACCTGTTTATAAATGATGATAATATTGCAAAAACATATGGTGTAAATAGAACTATTAATAATCCTGTGAAGCATAATTTAAATCCTTTAATTATAGCAGATAAGGAATGGGAAGAGGGAGTAAATTGTTTTGGATCTGTAATCTATGACAACAACAAGTTTAGAATGTGGTACCAAATATATAATGCTAAAGAGAAAACCGATAAACGTTTTGCTTATACAGTAGGTTATGCAGAAAGTTCTGACGGGATAAGCTGGACAAAACCCAATCTGGATATTTTTGAATACAAAGGAAGCAGGCAAAATAATTTAGTATTATTAAGCTATGGAGCCTCTGATTTATATAGTCCAGCTGTTGTTAAGGATTTAGCAGAAAAGGATCTGGCAAAACGCTATAAAATGTTTTATTGGGACTGTATGAGTGATGAAAATTTAAAAAAACATGGAAATCCATTTCCTAAAGGAGTAAATGTTCCAGGTTGGACTGCTTTAGATGGAGAAGGATTTTTTGTAGCATTTTCCCCTGATGGTATTACTTGGACAAAACATGGCACACAACCTGTATTCACTTGCGCATGTGATGCATCATCACTTATCCTGGACAAAGATGGCTCGTATAAGTCCTATTTTAAAATAAGCAATGCCTCTGATAGACATTTCAGAGTGTTAGGTTATTCTGAGAGCAATGATTTTTTGAAATGGACAACACCCAAAACAATATTAGAGCCAGATTGGAAAGATGAGCACGGTACTGAATTTTATGGTATGAGTGTAACTAATTATTTTAATAATTACATAGGTCTTATTTGGATGTATTACAATTCTCCTTCGGATAAATTAATGGACATACAATTTGCAACAAGTAATAATTCTATTGACTGGCAAAGAGCTGGAGATAGAAAAGTTTTTCTTCCTGTAGGTAAATCTGGTGAGTGGGATGCTGGTGCTGCAATTGTAGCTTCACAAATGATTGTATCCCCAGACATAGATAAGGATAAAATATACATTTATTATGGAGGAAGTACAACAAGGCATGACGACAGCAGAAAATACCATAGAGAAAATACAATAGGACTTGCAACAATAAGATTAGATGGTTTTGCAAGTATGGATGCTAAACTTTTTAAGGGTTTTATAGAAACAAACCCAATTACTCCAAATAATAAAAACATGTATATTAATGCTATTGCTAATAAAGGTTATATTCAGATTGATGTTGTTAATCCTAAAACTGGAGAAGTAATTGCAAAATCAAAAGAAGTTAAAAATATTGACAAAACTAAAATACTAATTACTTTTGAAAATAATTGGCAATTAACAACTACTCAAGAATATGCTTTTAGATTTAATATGCAGAAAGCTTCATTATTTTCTTTTTGGTTTGAATAATTATATTTTTTATTATGAATATAGCTATCGCAGGAAATATTGGTTCTGGAAAAACAACCCTAACAGGACTACTTGCTAAAGATTTTGGCTGGGAACCTTTTTATGAGAAAGTAGACAAAAATCCATACCTGAATAATTTTTATGAAGATATGAATAGATGGTCCTTTAACCTTCAAATATATTTTTTAAATACACGTTTGGAACAAGTTTTTCAAATTAGAAATTTAAAAAAAGATACTGTGCAGGATCGGACTATTTATGAAGATGCCTATATTTTTGCTGCAAACTTAAGAGATATGGGGCTTATGTCTTCTAGAGATTACGATACTTATCTATCTCTATTTGAACAAATATCTGGCTATATTCAACCTCCAGATCTTCTTATATATTTAAGAGCTTCTGTTCCAACACTTGTAAAACAAATACACAAAAGGGGCAGAGAGTATGAGAAATCAATCAGTATAGATTATCTTCATAAACTGAATGAAAAATATGAGAATTTTATAAATAATTATAAAAATGGAAAAATAATGGTAATTAATGTTGAAGAATTTAAATTCCATGAAAGTACTGAAGATTTAGCAAAAGTTATCAATAATATTAATGCAAACATAAATGGGTTATTTAAATTATAAATCAGTTATTTTTACCTTATTACTTGTTATTTCATCTTCTGTTTTAAAAGCACAGATAGTTACAGAGTATTGGAAAAGTGAAATAAAAAAGCACGAAGGAAAACTTATAAATAACGAACCAGATTCTATATGGAAATATTGGTACCAAAGTGGCAAAATAAAGGCAATTGGAGCTTATGAAAATGGTTTACAAATTGGAGAATGGAATACTTGGTATGAAAGTGGAAGTAAGAAAAGCGAAGGAAATATGTCAGAAGGCAGTTTTAAAACATGGTATATTGATGGAAAAATAGAATCAGATGGTTTTATGCTTAATCGAAAAAAGCATGGAAAATGGAAATATTACTATCAAAATGGAAAAGTTGAAGCAGAAGGATTAATGCAAAAAGGGATGAAAGAAGGGTTGTGGGTGTATTATCATGATAATGGAACAAAAAAAGAAGAAACCAATTATATTGACGGGGTTGAAGATGGTATTACTACAAGATGGCATAAAAATGGACAAATAGAAATGACTGGTACTTTTATTAAAGGAGAACTTAATGGAATTACATGCTGGTATTATGATAATGGTAAAAAAGAAATGACAGGTAAAAATATTAATGGTTTGCAAGATAGTTTGTGGATTTTTTACCATAAAAATGGAAACATAGGTAGTACTGGATATTTCATTAATGGGAAGCAAGATAGTACTTGGACATACTTCTATGAAACATCAGAAAAATGGAAACAAGGAAACTTCAAAAATGGAAGCAGAGAAGGAAAATGGATTACTTGGTTTGAAAATGGAAAAGTTTTTAAAGAAGGTGATTTTGTCAATAATAGGCAAAATGGGATTTGGACTATTTGGTGGGAAAACTCACAAATAAAAGAAACTGGAAATTATAAAGACAGCTTATTCGATGGAACATGGGTTGGTTTTTTTAAAGATGGAAAAAAATCTTTTGAAACAGAATATGTTAATAATTTAAATCATGGAAAAAGTACCATTTGGTGGCAAAACGGGAAAGTAAAATTAGAAGCAAATTACCAAAATGGAGAGTTTCATGGAGATTATAAATATTGCGATAACAAAGGGAATATGATTGAAAAAGGAAGCTATATAAAAGATAAAAAACAAGGAAAATGGACTTATTATGATCTTTATGGCAACGTATTTCGTGAAGAAAATTATGACAATGGTTATTTGAATGGAAAAATTATTACATATCACCAAAATGGAAAAGTTCGTTCGGAAGAGTTTTATAAAAAAAATATAAAAGAAGGCTATTATAAAATGTATGATGACAAAGGGGAACTACTTCTTAAAGCAAAATACAAAAATGGTGAAAAAATAGATGAATATGTTAGCGAAAAAGCTAAAGCATCATCAACAATTAACAAATAAAAATGAAGAAATTAATAATAATATTCCTTATCGTTTTCAACTATTTCTATTGTAAAAGTGCAGAAAAAATAGACCTTATGAAAATCAATGAATGGAGTATTCTCGTAAGTGACAATGCCATTCCTTCAGAAAAGTTTGTAGCAGAAGAATTGCAATTGTTTATTTCTAAAGTTACAGGATATAATTTAAAAATTATATCAAATACTACTTCTGCAAACAAATGTTTTATAATCGGTTGTAATGAATATTCACTCAGTAATTCTTTTTGTAAAGAGCCGCATAAAGAAGATAAAGAATCATTTAAAATTACCATTAAACATGACAGAATAGAAATTGCAGGTTCACAACCTAGAGGTACTCTTTATGGTGTTTATGAATTTGCAGAAAAATATTTGAATATACGATTTCTTACAGCAGAACACACTTACTATCCAAATATAAAGACTAAACTAGAAATAAACATCGAAGAATATTCATACACACCTCCTTTTGATTATCGTAATAGCTATTACAAACAAATGATTGATAACCCTCCATTCTCTGTTAGGCTTAGAAATAATTCATTTGCTAAAGATCCAAAATATGGAAGCGTTTATCAAATGGATTTTATCACTCATTCTTTTCTTCGTCAAATCCCAGCTTCAAAATATGCAAAAGATCATCCTGAGTATTTCGCAGAAGTTGGAGGTGTACGTTTATTAGAAGCTTATGGAGGCGGTCCTCAATTATGTGTGTCTAATCCAAATGTTATAAAACTAATGAAAGAAGCTGTTTGCTTGGAAATAAAGAATAATCCTGAAAGGAAAAATGTAAGCATCGTGCAAAATGATAACCAATATTATTGCCGTTGTGCAAAATGCGAAGCCATAAATATCAAAGAAGAAAGCCCAATGGGAGCTCACCTTGCAATGGTAAATGCAGTTGCAGACTGTGTTATTAAAGTTTTCCCAGATGTAATGGTTGGAACTTTGGCTTATCAATATACAAGAAAAGCTCCTAAAAATATAAAGCCAGCAAAAAACGTAATGGTTCAATTATGTAGTATAGAATGCAATTTGTTAACGCCATTAAATAACACTAATGATAATATGAATAAACCTTTTGCTGAAGATTTGGCAAATTGGGGCAAAATAACTGATAATTTATGGATTTGGGATTATGTGGTTGATTATTATTATTATAATATACCTTTCCCAAATATTAAAGCAATAGGAGAAAACTTAAAATACTATAAAAATAATAATGTTAAAGGCGTATTTATGGAAGCCAATTATCAAAGCATAGGAGGTGAAGTTAGCGATTTAAGAAACTACGTTGTTTCGAGATGTTTATGGAATCCAGAAAGAGATTCATGGAAAGAAGCCTTAGAGTTTTGCAATTTACATTATGGGAAAGCTGCTCAACCTATTATTGATTATTTAACATGGTATCATGATTATGCAGAAAAAAATAAATTACAAGCAAAGTTTAATGCGAATCCAAAAGAATTAGGACTCACTCCAGAAGTTTCTGCAAAAATATATAATTATTTCAAACAGGCTTTAACTTTGGTTGCGGACGATTCAATTATATTAGGAAGAGTTGAAAAGGCTACTATTAGCGCCTGTTGTGCATATATTGAAACATGCAGAGGTGAAGCAAAATATGCAAATGGAAAGTTAAATTATCAAACACCTGATAATTATAACGACATTGTTAAGCAATATCTTAAATATTCGGAAAAACATGGAATGAAATATGACATAGAAGAAGAACCTCCATTCTTTCCTTCTGTTGCAAATAAATATCTGAATGAAATAAAAATATCTCAGGAAGGGGGGCGTAATGCTTCTTTGCTTGAAAACGATACTTGGAAAATTATTAGCTTGAATGACGAAAATGGAAAAATAGTTGAAGTTTATAATAAAATACACAAAAGATATATTATTTCTGCAGTAAACAATCATCTTAAAAATAGCATCTTTAATGACATTATAGATAATAACATTTACAAAGATTCTATTCCTGAAAACTTTAATACAGAATTAATTGATAACACTTTAATATTAACAAAGACTCTTGTTGATGGAAGTCAATTTATAAGAAAAATTACCTTGCCACAAGATGATAACGATAAAATAGAGTGTATTTCTACATTAATCCATAATGGAGAAGTTCCAAAAAATTATGCATTTATTGTTAAACCTATTTTTGACACAGATCTTCGATCTCGCGACCATAATAAAACAAAAGCATACGTTAGTATTAACAACAAATACATACAATTTAATAAAGACCTTATTCTAAATCATGGTCCTGATGAAAAACTAATTAATCAAGGAATAAAGGATGGCAATTATTTTTTCTTTAATAAAGAACTTAAATTTGGGGTACAAACGTATTTTGAAAATAACAAAGTCGAAGCTCTAAATCCAAGTTGGGGAGGAGCTGGAGGATTATTTACATTAGGATTTCAAACAAAACAAATAACACTAAAAAAAGGAGAAAGTTACACTTATAAATATTCCTTTAAATATTTAGAAAAATTAATTGCAGAAAATTAAAATCTATAATAATTTTTTATTAATACTTACTAAAAAATAAAAAATATCCAACAAGGAATGTTTGAGAGTCCTAATTTAAAATATCGTTCTTCTTTAGTATATAGATTAAAAATTATAACTTTTTTAGTGCTTTATAATTTTTTTCTATAACATATTCTATTTCATTGTCGGTATGTTCTGTGCTAACAAACATACATTCAAACTGTGATGGAGCCAAATAAATACCTGATTCCAAATTGATTTTAAAATATCTTGCATATTTATCACGGTCTGAAGTCATAGCATCTTTAAATGATTTCACTTTTTTATTATCTGTAAAAAACAATGTCATCATAGACCCAACTCTATTTACAACACCATTCACTCCTGCTTTATTTAAGTTTTCAATAATCCCTTTTTCTAACTTATCACTTTTCCTTTCTAGTTCTTCATAAATATTGGCATTGTTTTTTAGTATATTAAGCATCGTAATACCTGCTATCATTGCCAAAGGATTACCTGAAAGTGTGCCTGCTTGATATATTGGGCCTGATGGTGCTAACATTTGCATTACTTCTTTTTTTCCTCCATAAGCTCCAACGGGCAAACCTCCTCCAATAATCTTGCCCAAGGTTGTAATGTCCGCATCAACGCCATAGTATTCCTGTGCGCCTCCTTTTGCTATTCTAAAACCTGTAATTACTTCATCAAAGATTAGCAATGACTTATATTTTTTTGTAATTTCTCTAAGACCTATAAGGAATTCCTTTTCAGGCTTTACTAAACCCATGTTTCCGGCAACTGGTTCGACTATTACTGCAGCAATATCTTTCCCTATTTTTTCAAAAAGTTTTTTGACTGCATCTATGTTGTTGTATTCAACCGTTACTGTATCTTTTGCTGTTGCTGCTGTTACTCCTGGACTATCTGGCAATCCTAAAGTAATAGCCCCAGAGCCAGCTTTAATAAGAAAACTATCTGCATGCCCATGATAACAACCTTCAAATTTCAGTACAATATTCCTCCCTGTATAGCCGCGTGCTAATCGCAATGCACTCATTGTCGCTTCTGTCCCTGAATTAACCATCCTAACCATTTCTATTGATGGAAACATTCCTATAATAAGTTTTGCCATTTCTGTTTCTGCAATAGTTGGAGCCCCATAGCTCGTGCCATTCGAAACATTATTTTTTATAGCATTAACTATTGATGCATTCGAATGTCCTAAAATCAATGGTCCCCATGATGCAACAAAATCAATATATTCATTGTCATCAATATCCCAGATACGTGAACCCTTTGCCCTACTTATAAATAATGGATTTAAACCCACACTTTTAAACGCTCTAACTGGAGAATTTACTCCTCCTGGTATTAGTTCTTGTGCATCGGAAAAAGCTTTAATACTTTTTTTTATATTCATAATGTTCCTTATCTAATTTTAATTCTTAAACCTTATATTTTATCCATTTGAATAATTCTGAGTAGGTTATTTTCTTTCCATACATCAATATTCCTGTCCGATATATCTTGCCTGCAAGCCATGTTGTTAATAAAAATCCAACTATTAATAACACTGCAGATAAGATAACTTCAATAACTGGAACTCCAAAAGGAATTCTAATCATCATAGCAATAGGTGAAGTAAACGGAATTATTGAAAGCCAAAATGCTATGGGCCCTTGTGGGTTATTTGCAATAAATTGAGCCATAATGATGCCTAAAAGCAATGGCATTGAAATAGGAAGTATAAATTGCTGTGTGTCTGTCTCATTGTCACACGCAGCTCCTATTGCTCCAAAAAGGGATGCGTAAAGCAAATAGCCTCCTATAAAATAAAACAAAAAGCTTAAAATTATAACCCAATAATTAATTGATTTAATAGCTGTTAATATCCTTAAGATTTCCTCATTCTCTGTGGGTTTAGTTACTGTGTCATCATCTGCATTTATACTATTATCAATTCCTAATTTATTGTTTGAGATATTTACTGACTGGCTCGCCTTATCTGCATTGTAAAATTCAGGAAATGCTGACTTTGCATACATAACAATAGCTCCTGTTAAAATCACCCATAATATAAATTGGGTTAAGCCAACACATGCAATACCAACTATTTTTCCTATCATTAATTGAAATGGTTTTACTGAGGATACTATTATTTCAACTATACGCGATGTCTTTTCTTCCATTACGCCTCGCATAACTTGAGTGCCATACATAAAAATAAACATATAAATCATAAACGCTGACAATATACCTAAAATAGTTGCTACTTCTGAGCTAGAGCTGACTTCTTCTCCCTCATCTTTTAATTGTATCGTTGCTATATTTACATCTGTTTTTATGTTTGCAGGTAAATCTATTAAAGAGCTTAAAACTAATGAATCTATTTCTGGATGCGTTTGTTTTATCTCACCAACTGAAACTTTTAGTTTGATGTCTTCTATTTCTTTTTGTATCTTATTCTCTATATAAATTTTAACATTCATGCTTGGTTGCACCTCTGACATAAATCTTATTGTGGACGGACTATTTAAGGCATCATTTGGAATATATAAAATTCCATAATACGGAGTGTTATCCTTATTTTTTATATAATTGTCTTTAACCGAACTTATTGATTTCCCTACTATGTAATCAAAATTAATATGCTTGGTATCACTTAATTTTTTATAAAAAACTCCAGTCTCATCAACAACGGCTATCTTTTTTACATCATTATCAGACATTGTTGCTATAAAAGCTGGAACAATCATTAATCCGGCCATTAAAAGAGGACCTAAAAATGTCATTATGATAAATGATTTCTTCTTTATCTTTGACATGTACTCTCTTTCTATTATTAATAGTATCTTTTTCATTTATAATGTTTAAAATTATTATTCTAAAATATTCTGCAAAATTAAATAAAAACCTATAACATCAAAAAGAGAATTGACAATTATCCTTAAAATAATAGATAATAACCAATTCTCTATATAAAAAGTACCTAAATTGTTGCTGAAAAATTAGTACTACCCTTGATTCCGCTTCAAAGAATCAAAATACATAGCAAATGATCGATATAAAAAGTGTGTCCATTTCCCAAAAGGAACTATTATTAATGCCCATTGCACTAAAACAATCAGGTGAACTAAATACATCCAAATATTGCTTTCCAATATATCCAAATCAATAAAAGCTCTAACCATAAAAGCACTTAACCCCATCAATAAAAGCCAGATTATAAAAAACCAATCGGATGGTTGCGAAAATTTACTTACTTCTTTGCTCTTATTCATTCTGCTTTGCACAAAAATAACTGTTATCACAAATATTATTGCACTTTCAACATAACCAAGTAATATTATAAATAGATTTTGAGATGAAAACCAATCCAGAAAAACTGTTGTAAAAAGCAATGATAAATACCCAATTACTAATATTAAATGCTCAATCCATCTAACCTCATTATCATCACATCCCAATGACCTCTTTTGCGTAAACATGTGGATTATTAATTCTTTAAAGCTTTTCAAATAAGTGGAAAAAGAAACTTTTATTTTGGGCTTCAATATCACAAAATACCACATCCTAATAAGGTTAGGTAGTAGAATAAATGAAAAAACTGCACCTATAGCAATCATCTCAAAATAATGACCAAAGTGTATTATTGTCTCTAAATTAAATGACTCTTCTGCTGCAAATAAAATTACTCCAATAGCTGTAACTATAAAAACTATAATGCTTAAAGGCAGCGATTTATAAAGCAATCCTGAAAAACCTGTCCAATCGTATTTTGATGTAAGCCAACGTCGTAAAGACATCATTAACTCCCCTGGATTTGCCGTTTGTGGACAGTGCGTTGTACATTCCCCACAATAATAACACATCCATGGCTTTAATGATGATGTTAAATCTGACTCCAAACCTAAAACACTAAGCCTAACCATTTCCCTAGGAAAAGAATCTTCTGGTGTAGATAAAGAACAAACTGCCGTACATGTACCGCAATTATAACACGCATTAAAATCAATTGCTCCATATTCTTTTAATGCTTTTCCGAATTTTGGATCTATGTTTGCCATTATTTTTTCAATTTATAAGAAAAGTATTCATCCATATCATCCACTTCGCCTGTTTGCACAAAGCCATATTTTATCAATGACATTAAGTAATAAACAACCTCATGTTTCGGAATATTCAGCTTTTGTGTCAATTGATCTATGGTTAAATCACCTTCTTTGAGTGCTTCTAAAATCTCTTTTTTTATCTTATTAAATATCTTGAGATTATCCTTCAAATCTTGCGAAACTTCTCGTTTATCTCTAAGATATTTTGCTGTCTTGCCTTTTTCAACTTCCATAATATATCTTGTTTTTTATTAAGATTCTTATATTAATCATTTGCTAATGCATCAATCATGCTTTCTATTTCTTTGTTTGAATAAGCAATTAAATCAATTGCATCTGTCGGACATACTGGTAAACACATTCCACAGCCTTTACAAACAGAATTATTTATAAATGCTATTGATTTCCCACCTTCTTCTTTCATGCTTATTGCATCAAATGGACAGGCCTCCGAACATAAATTACACCATGTACATAAACCCGAATCAACAACCGCTACAATTGGTTCTGTTTCTAATTCGCCTTTGCTTATATATGAGAATGATTTTGTTGCTGCAGAAAGAGCCGAATTAATTGACTCCATTATATTTTTGGGGCCTTGACATGAACCCGAAATAGTCACGCCATCTATAAACGTTTCTACAGGGCGAAGCTTCATATGGATTTCATTGAAAAACTTATCCCTGCCTTTTGGCAATTTAAATAAAGACCCAACAGAATTATCTGCTCGAGGTACCATGCCTGTTGCCAAAACTACCAAGTCCGCTTCAACTTCTATTTCTCTCCCATTTGTTAAAATATCATTCGTTTTTACAATCGTTTTTGTTCCATTCTTTGATACAACCGCTGGAGAATCTTCTGTTAACTGTAAATAAATATCACCCATCTTAGATGATTCATTATACAAAATTTCTTGCTTGCCATATGCTCTAATTCCACGGTTAAAATGGAAATTATTTATATTTGTAAACTTCTTCTTTGCTATTATTGCCTCATGAATAGCTGAGGTGCAACAATAACGTGAACAATATTTGTTTTCTCTTTCTTCTTGCCTACTGCCAACACAATAAATATAAGCAATATTTTTTATTTCCTTACCTTTAAATGTTAGCGTTTTATCACTCATATCAATCATCCGTTTGAATTGCGGTAGAGTAACAACATTTTCTATCTCTTTGTAGCCAAACTCTCCTTCAATAGGAGTGTATGGGTCAAACCCTGTTGCCATTAACACTGAACCTATTTGTATCTCTATGTTTTCTTCTTTTTGAGAAAAATCTATACTTTCACAAATTTGTTCGCATTTTCCACAACGTGTGCAATTTTTGATGTCAATAACAGGCAGTTGAGGATATTCACTTGGGAAATTATGATAAATAGCCTTGCGATTAGTTATGCTAAAATTAAAATCATCGGGAAGCTCCACAGGACAAGCATCAATCGCTTCCTGCAATCTCCCTTGATTACAATTTTCTTTTATATATCTTGGTGTTATTTTTATAGTTAGTTTGAAATCACCTATACTTCCTGTGTTTTTTACTACTTCTGCTCCTGTAAATATTGTAACATTTGAACGTTTAACTAAATCATTATAAAGCCTAGTTACCAAATCTTTTCCAGTTTCGTTTGTGGTAAATAATTCATTCCATTGAGCAACTCGTCCTCCTACAAAATATTTCCTTTCAATAATGTAAACAGGACAATCCATATTTGATAATGCTATAGCTGCTTTCATACCTGCAACACCGCCTCCTATTATTGCTACGGCTTTCTTTGCAACTATTTTGTTTGGTTCTAGTGATTCTGACAAACGAGCTTTTGCTATCGCGGCTTTTACAATATGAATAGCCTTTTCTGTTGCCCCTGCTTTGTCATCAGAGTGAGCCCATGAGGCTTGCTCTCTTATATTTGCATGAACATAGCTATACTTATTTAAATCACCTCTCTCACTGACATTCCTAAATGTAGTCAAGTGTAGTTTTGGAGAACATGAGGCTACAATAACTCCATCCAATTCATTATTTTTTATATCTTCAACCATGTCCTTCTGATTCGAATCTGAACAGGCAAACATTGTCGTTTTTGCTAAAAAAACACCCCCTTCATTCTCTATTGCCTGTTTTACTTTTTCAACATCAACATAATCGGAAATATTGCCACCACAATGGCATATATAAACACCTATTTTCTTTTTCATTTGTTCTGTATTAAATAACTTATCGCTTCAGATGACGCAGAACCTGCTGATAATATTGAGTCTGGAATATCCATTGGTCCAGAAGCTGTCCCCGCAACAAATACTCCTTCAATACTCGTTTTGGAAGGGCTTCCAAGCAAATCTGACTGGTAAATAAACTTATGTTGGTCAAGTTGTAATTCTTCGCCTTTAAACAATTTTGATGCATCCTGATTAGGAAGTGCTCCTACTGAAAGAATTACCATATCATGCTCTTCCTCTTTTACAATTCCCTCATTTATATCTTCATAACGAAGAATTAGATTACCCTTTTCGGTTTCTGTAATCTTACCTATTTTCCCTTTTACAAAATTTACGCCCATTCCTTTTGCCTGTTGGTAAAACTCTTCAAATCCTTTTCCAAAAGATCTTATATTGATATAATATATTGTTACATCTGCCATTGGCAATGCTCCCATTAATAATTGAGATTGTTTTATGGAATACATACAGCAAATTTGAGAACAAATAGGATTACCTATTGTTGCATCTCGCGAACCAGTGCAAAGAACATAAGCAATCTTATCGGGAACCTTTCCATCTCCAGGTCTTAAAACTGTATTAAATGGACGTGTCGGAGCCAACTCCCGTTCCATTTGCATTGATGTAATTACATTCTTATAAACACCATAACCATAGCGTGGAATCAAGACTGGGTCAAATAATTTAAATCCAGTTGCCAAAATAACTGTTTTTATGCTGACTCTATACTCTTCTGTCTCTTGCGTAAAGTCAATACAATTAGTTGGACAAACCTTTTCACATGCTCCACACAATATGCAATTATCAATATCTATCGCCGCTGCCTTTGGATTTGCTATGCTAAATGGTATAAATGCAGCTTTACGTCCAACCATATTATACTGATATTGATCGCTAACACTAATAGGACAAGCTTCTTCACACAATTGACATGCAGTGCAATCTTCAATTACTACATAGCGTGGCTTCTTTATAACAATAGCCTCAAAATTATCTTTGGCAATTTTACTTATACTACTAACTTCGCTACTTGTGTATATTGTGATATTTGAGTGGCGCGCAATCTCTGAAACTTTTGGCGTTGTTATACATGCTGCACAATCCAACGTAGGAAAGACTTTACTTAGCATAATCATTTTACCCCCTAAGGATAAATCTTTTTCAATAAGCAAAACCTTAAACCCTGTATTAGCCAAATTTAATGCCGCTTCTCCTCCTGCAATACCTCCTCCAACAACAAGCGCATCAAATGAAATATTTTTTTCTTGTTCAATCTTCATTACGAGTTTAAATTTTTTAGTAAATATTCATTAAAACTCTTTATTTGTTTCACAAACGATTCGCTACAAACCGAACAAATCGCTGCCATTTTTAAACGGGCAGGCTCTATTGATTTCTGTTTCATCAATTCATGAGTACGGCTAACTATTTGTCCCGTCTTCTCTGTGCAGGATTCCCCATAAACACAATCACTACCATCAGCAGCTATAAAAACTCCATCAAAACCCTTCTCATAAGCATGAAGAATCCATCTAGATTTTATACCACTCGAACAAGGTAGGGTTATCGTATAAATCGTTGGAGGATAATGCAATTTCAACAATCCCGCCATATCAATAGCGGGATCTGATATTTTTTCTGTCGAAAAGACTAAAATCTTAGCACTTTTCTTGTTGTTTTCTGCCATGAGAATTTATTATTTCTTCTTCATGTAAACCTTGAAGTAGCCATTTTCTTCTACTGCTCCAAGATATTCATGTCCTTGTTTCCCACACCATTTTGGTATGTCAACTTTGGTGCCTTCATCTGCTGATAATATTTCCATAATATCTCCAGCCTTTATACTTCCTATGGCTTTCTTTGCTTCTAATAGTGGACCAGGACAAGCTGTACCTCTAGCATCAACAGATTTTGCTACTTCTACATTTTTTAATTCTTCTTGTGTCATAATATTATGTTTTTAAATTTATATTAATTTAATTCTTTTTATTTTAAATAAACAGCTGCATACTGCTCTCATTTCCTTCATTTACAAATGTTCCTGCTCCTGCATAACGCAAATTTGGATAGCTTATCATCTCCTCTTTCTTAAATCCCATCAAGTCCATTGACATCTCACAAATCGTAATTTCTATACCTAGCTCTCCTGCTTCTTTAAACATCTGATCTAAACTCATAACTCCCTTTTTTCTCATCAGATATTTTATCATCATCGGACCCATACCTGCCATGTTCATATTTGATAACTTTAAGTTGTTTTTGCTCTTTGGCAACATCATACCAAACATTTTTGATATAAAATCCTTTCCTTTACCTTTCTTATTTTCATCACGAAGTGCAGCTAGTGCCCAAAAAGAAAAAAACAACTTTACTTGAGTATCCATTGCCGACGCAGCTAATGCAATTATCATTGCGGCCATAATCTTATCCATGTCTCCAGAAACTATAGCCATTGACAATTGATCCTTACGGGAATTCTCTAATGATGCAACTTTATTTGTTAATTCTTCAAGTTGCTTTTTCATTAAACTTATTTGTTCTATTGATTCTTGTTCCATTGTTATTTTAATTAATAATTCAATAATTATTTAAATGACCTGCTTATCTCAAAGCATTCTTTGTTTTTTCTAAATTAAATATTAAAAGTGATATAAAAACGCTTTAATTTTTCATTAGAAAAACGTTAAATGTACAATATAATTTTATATAAATCAATATTTTTTCAAAAAAAATAAAAAATACGAGATTATTAGGATAATAAAATTAGAATAATAACAAAATTCACGTAAGTTAAATGCATGAGTATATCTAAAAAACAAAAACACTACTTTATCTCCGAATAAACCACTATATTAGTAAATTCTAATTTTTATAATCAACATAAAAAGTAAGTTTTTCTTCTTGGTAAATAATGCCTTCTAATTTAAATAACAGGAGCTAATAACTTTTGGGTTTAAGCAAAATCAATTTTTGATATAGAGCACATATAAAGCACATATAGAGTACTTTAACCTCACCTTTAACTCTGGATAACCAGCCTTGAAACCACATTTAACCCTAATAATCAAATGATTAACCAGTCAAAATTAAATCATATTCATTTTTTATTATTTTAAAGAATAATCACCTTACACTTTAATTATCAGCATACTAACCAAAATAACACAATATGATAAAATTGACGGCACTTTAAAAACTTTTCGTATCTCCTAAATAATTTGGTAAAACCGTATTGTTTGTTTGCTCAATCTATTGGCAAATTAATCCTTTTTTCTTTGTCTTTTACTTTCTCAAATTTAATGCTATCACTATCTAAACCATTCGCAACAATACATTAATTCCCTGTCATGTCGTTAATAAATTTATCTACAAAGTTCATCAGTTTTTTAAGAATTCTTTCTCCAAAAGTTTTACACTGTAATAAGCTTGGTTTTTCTCCTTCAATTAGTTCCAATATCTCTTCTCGCAATGGTGCTCTTTCTGCAAACATGGCTTCGCTTTGTTTAGGTATTGTTGATATATAATTTATCGGTACACCAATTTATGGGATTGTTTACAATATAATTTTGAATGCGTTCAAATTTATTCGGCATTTTGAATATGTGATCATAAAAACGGGTTTGCCAACCAAAATCAGGATGGATTTTACGGGCATTTATTGTTACAATTCTTTTGTATTGATTAATGACAACCCAAACGGTTCCTAATTTCCATTTTTCGTTCCCCATCGTATCCGTATTTTTGTTAATAATCAAAATACAATGAACGTGATTGGGCGTTACCTCAAAATTACCCAATTCGATAAACGGAAAATGTTTGGGAATTTCTATTAAAAATTTTTCTGCAAATTTACCAATTTCGGATAATTGCATTATTGTAGAGACGCCCAAATTGGGCGTCTCTACGGGTATATCCACGAATTTACCAAAAAAATATTCACGACCCCAACGTACAAATGGTAATAAAATAGGCTGAATTGCTACCATAATCCCACGATTGTAATCGGGCAGACGATATGCAATATTTATTTTGAAATTTATCCATCTCCTAACAAAACATTTTTTGTAATAAGCCTTTTCCCAATTCCCCGCTTGTCCCTTCACCTCTTTATCTTAATCTAATTATTTTATTATGTAGCAAATCTTTCGTTGTAGTTATTTTACAAAAATATGGGAAAAATAGTAAAACGAATAAAAAAAGGATGTTATATATAAAATATTTGTACTGATTTTTCGAAATTTTTCAACTGGACAAATAATACAACAGTAGCAAGAAGAAATCAAACAAATAAAGGATATGGTAAAATTATTAGAAGCTACTTATTAGATTTATTATTTTCGTGCAAAGGATCCATTTCGATACTGTTGCAAGGCAATACATGAAAAATAATCAATCTATTGGATTGAGTAATTTTGGATGTTAAAAATAAAATAAACATTCAAAACACATATTTGTAAAGATGTGTTAAGCAATATATTCGACGATTATAGTTGTTGCATTCAGTTTAAATAGATATGATTATTTATTCTATGCATCGTATTTTTTTTAAAGTATATTTTTTTTAAAAAGTATAATTTGTATTTTTGTAAAAATAATTTTAATGTTTGTCTATAAAATAGGGTTGACATCCCAAAGTGACAAAACAAAAAAAAGTGGAGTCCAGAAATCACTTAAAAAAACGGGGCGCAACCGAAAAGCCTTACGAGTAGGGAAACTAAAAAAACTAAAAAATAATGAATAAAATTTTAAAAACAACTGCTTTGATGATAATTTTAGCAACAATAGTATTTGTAGGATGTAAAAAGGATGAAGAAACTACTACACCTGAAACTGTAACTCCTACTGTTACTGATAATTTTAAAGCAAAAATTGATGGTGTGGATTATACTACTACTACAGGAAAAGCTACATTATATTCAGGTGTACTTATGGTACAAGGCAATAATGCTAATAATACAAAATCGATGATTATATACATGGTGTATGATAGTATTGCTGTAAACAAAACTTTCCCTATAGGTGAAAACAATACTGGTATAAATGCTAAAGGATATTATAAAGATTCTAATATAGAACCATCAACAGAATTTGAATCAACAAATGATGGTCTTACTACTGATAAAATTACTATTACCAAATTTGATGCTGCTGGAAAAACAATTTCTGGAACTTTTAATTTTACTGCTGTAGATCAAGATGATCCAAATGTTAAAAAAGTAATTACAACAGGTGTATTTACAGATTTGAAATGGTAATATATATACTAAATAGGAATGCTTAATGTTTCATTATGCTTTATTTTAAAATGTAATTCATAGTTTTATTTCAATAAGTTTTTCTCTCACAATCTACCAATTATTTAATCTATTTCTTAGTTTAAGTTATTGGTAGATTTTTTTTTACATGCTGTCTCGTCCTAAAATAGGTTTACACATAAAAATAGAATTATGAAAAAAGGATGTAAACTTATTTTAGGATTAACTGAATCAAAAACAAAGCGAAAAGCGTGGCATTTTTCTAGTGTTTCCGAGAAACATGCAATTATTAATGATTATCACGGATCTATTAGTCAATGAATGCGCTCATTTGGTTATGGAGATATTAGCAAAAAAAAAAGTAAATTTGTAATAGAATTTTTAACCACAAAAGTGTAAACTTTTTTAGGACGACATAGTAATAAAAAAAAGCCCTAAAAATTAGGGCTTTTTTATTGCTTAGTGATCCCGGAGGGACTCGAACCCCCAACCTTCTGATTCGTAGTCAGATGCACTATCCAATTATGCTACGAGATCGCCTTACAAAGATACGTAAAATTTTAATAATAAATTAAATTTTTTCTAAAGCTTGCTTTAAATCATTAATTATATCATTAACATCTTCAATTCCAACAGAATATCTAACTAATTCGTCAGTTATTCCTGCTTTTAATTTAGCTTCTTTTGCCATTTTTGAGTGAGTCATAGACGCTGGATGTTGTATTAATGTTTCAACTCCTCCTAAGGAAACAGCCAAAAGAGCAAGTTTTACATTGTTCATTAAGATTTTCCCTGCTTCTAAGCCTCCTTTTACTCCAAAGCTAATCATTGCTCCAGGTCCATCCATTTGTTCTTTAGCAAGCTCGTATTGTGCAAATGATTTTAAACCTGGGTATTTTATCCATTCTATTTTTGGATGATTTTCCAAGAAATCAGCAACTTTAATTGCATTCTCTTGAGCTCTATCCATTCTTATTGATAATGTTTTCAAACCTCTAAGTACTAGGTATGCTTGATGTGGATCCATATTAAATCCCATAGTAACCATCGCGCCTCTTACAGTTTTATAATGTTCTTGTGTTTTTGCTACAATAATACCTCCAACGATGTCGGCATGTCCATTAATAAATTTTGTTACAGAGTGTAATACTATATCTGCTCCAAAATCTAAAGGTTTTTGTAAATAAGGGCTACAGAAAGTATTATCAACAACAAAAACTAAATTGTTTTTCTTGGCTATATCTGCACATTTTTTTAAATCTGTTAGAGCGATAGTTGGGTTTGCTGGTGTTTCTATATATAACATCTTCGTATTAGGACGTATTGCGTCAATAATATTTTGAATATTAGATGTGTCAACATAAGAATATTCAATACCAAGTTTTGAATAGTAATTTTCAATAACGACTCTTGCTGGACCATAAACAGCATCTGTACTAACTATGTGGTCTCCACTATGAAGAAAAGCTAAATAAACTGAATTAACTGCTCCCATTCCTGAACTTGTTGCAATACCTCCAAATCCATTTTCTAGTCCTGCAACACAATTTTCAAGAGCAGATATTGTTGGATTTCCTATTCTTGTATAGATGAATCCATCTTCTTCTCCTGCAAATAAACGTGCCCCGTGGTTCACATCTTTAAATGCAAATGTTGATGTTTGGTAAATAGGAACTACTGCACTTCCATAAGTATCTTCAATGTCTCCACCATGAATAAGAAGAGAATCAAATGCTAAGTTTTTATGATCTTTCATATTGTTTATATTTATTGATTTCTGCAAAATTAATTATTTTTTTAAAAATATAAAGTTTTATAAGGTTTTGATTGATAATTGTTTTTTTTAAAATTCTTTTAAGAGTGATTACAATTATCGTGGTGCGAACAAGTTACATTGGAATCTTTTAATTTTTTATTTAAATAAGATTCTATTAATTCGTCAATATTACCTTTACATCCTTTAAATACTTCTATTCCATAATAGTTAAATATACTAATTGCGTTTTCCCCTATAGAGTTTACTATTAAAACATTCACATTATTATTTTTAAAAATTTCAACAAGATTGCTTTTGCAAGCACATCCTCCTTCAATTGTTATTATTTCTTTGTTTTTTACAACATTATTATCAACACTAGCTATTAGGTATTTTTGACAATGTCCAAAATGTTCTTCAACAGTATTATTTTCTGCTAAAGGAAACGCTATTTTTTTCATAGAATTAATTTAGTTTTAATTTTTTAATAATATTATCTAATTTTAAATTATTTTCTTTAGCAATAATTAGTCGTATTTTATATCTGTCAATGCATTCCATCACTTTACTGCCAATATTTCCTGTAATAATCATATCTACTCCTTTTTGTTTCAGAAATTCAATAGAATCAATTCCTGCATTATCTTTATTTTTTTTGTAAATATTTTCATAAAACTCAAAAGAAGTTTTTTCTGTATTTAATATAAGGAAGTATTCACATCTCCCAAAACTTAAATCAACATATCCTTTTTCTATATTATTTAATGTTGTAGTTATTCCTATTATTGACATTGATTTTATTTTTTAGATATTACAAATAGGGCATTTTATATTAGTTTCACCTTCAAATAGATTAAACTTCATCCCACATTCAACACATTCTTGCCATCCTTGATTAATGTTTATGTCTTCAATATGAAATAATAGACTTTTACCTTCAATTATAGCTTTTGATATTTTTATTCTCGCTTTTTCGTAGATTCTTGTTACCGTGGGTCTGGAAACATTCATTATTTCAGCCACTTCTTCTTGTTTTAAGCCGTTATAATCTATCAAGCGAATTGTTTCGTATTCATCCGATAGAAGTATTATTGAATCCGTATTTTTAATCCCAATAGGCTTAAATCCATTGAAAGAAGGTAAATCTGTTATGTTTCTTATATTCTTTTTTCTTGCCATAATTATTTTAAAACTTTGCAAAGATAATATAAAATAATCCAAATAATATTTACTTAATTTAGATACAAATAATTAAATTAAAAATTTAAGGTATAATTAACTTTTGAATTTCTTCAAAGTTTTCAGGGAAACATCTATGTGCCCATTTTTGAATAATTACACCATTGTTTATCAGCATAACACCTGGGTTTGATCGTAGTACTGTTTTAAGAACAATATCATCTGAAGAATAAAAGTTGAATGAATATTCTCTATTGTTTAATATTTCTGAAATTTCGTTGTTTGAAGTTCCTGTTATTCCAATAACATTAATATTTTCTGTTTTTGCTTCTTTTACAATTTTATCTATTTTATTTAAAGCATGAAGATTTGCTTCTTTTAAATCATAAGAAATAATCCATAATGAAGCTCCTTTGTAATTTATAAATTCATCCATATAATCATCCCCATTGTTATCTATTATTGCAAATTTTAATATTTTTGGAGGAATTGCTGATTTTGTAACTTCTTCTGTTGTTTTTACAAATTGCCAATTTTGGTTAACCCAATTAGAATCATTGTATGGTATTTCTGTAGAAAGGTATTTTTTTACTTCTCCTGTTTGTGGATTTTTATATTCAATAAAAAATTTAGATTCAGCAGGTGTCCCTATTAATTTTTGCTTTATATCACTATTAACTTTCCATGGACGAAAATCTATAATTGGTTCATAAAGTAATCCCCATAGGTCAATGCAAAGCATTAGCAATATAGAAGAACATATAATACCCCATTCTGTTTTTATGCCAAATATTTGATTAAATTTTTTACGTCTAATAAATATTAAAATAGTAGGTAGCATTAAAAATACATTTTTAAAAAAAGTTTCCCAATTAGTTAGTACAATAGCATCTCCAAAACAACCACAATCATCAACACTGTTTGTTATTGCTGAAATTAATGTTAATATTGTAAAATAAGACATGGTTAGAAATAAAGCCCATGCGGTTATAAACATTTGAGTGCCAAATATTAATGATACTCCTATTAGAAATTCTAAAAGGATAAAAAATATTGCTGCTGGTAATGCTAAAGGTAATAAAAAACTCATTTTATAAGCAATAAAATAATCTTCTAATTTGAAATTTAAACCCATTGGGTCAACCCCTTTTACAAATGCAGAAAATATAAAAACTAACCCTACAAGTATTCGGGCAGCATGAGTTAAAATATTTAATGTTTTCATGTTCATAATTTTTTATTTTTGATGTTATACAATAAATTTTATTTAATTAATTTGTTGTTCTAATTCTTTTTTATTTAATAGTTCTAAATCTCCACTTAAATATAAATCTATTAAATTGTTTATATCTCCTTTACAATTTTTTATTATTGCTATTCCATAATAATTTAATAAACAATTTATCTTTTCACTTATTGAATTAACAAGTAAAAGTTTTATTTTATGATTATTTAAAATTTCAAGAACATTAGTTTTAAAAGCACAACCTCCTGTAATTTTTATTAATTCTTTATTTACTATAATATTGTTTATTATTGTTATAAGCAAATATTGTTGTCCTTTTTCAAAATATTCTTCTATTGTATTATTACATGAACAAGGAATGGCAATTTTAATCATTTATTATATTCATTAAATCAAAGCTCCCATTTGTTTTAAACAAACGGGAACTTTTATTAATTTTAATTAAATTATGCTTTTAACTATATTGTCAAAAGCAAGGATTACAGAATCATTTGGTTGACTATACATGCTTTTCCCTTCATCTGCAGCATTACACATTTCTATAACTAGAGGAATTTGTCCTATAAGTTTTGTATTCAGTTCTTTTGCTATCTTTTCTCCGCCACCTTGGCCAAATATAAAATATTTTTCATCTGGATGTTGATTTGGGACAAACCATGCCATGTTTTCAACAACTCCAAGAATAGAAACATTTAAATCTGGATTTATAAACATCGACGCAGCCTTTCTTGCATCATTTAATGCAATTTCTTGAGGTGTAGTTACTATTATAGCTCCTTTAAGATTCAATTTTTGAACAATAGTTAATTGAATGTCGCCTGTTCCTGGAGGAAAATCTATTATCATATAATCTATTTCTCCCCATTCTGTGTTTTCAAACAATTGAGTGATTGCATTAGCAGCCATTGGACCTCTCCATATTAATCCTTGATTTTTTTCAACAAAGAAACCTATAGACATTATTTTAACTCCATATTTTTCTATTGGGAACATGCTTTCTTTATCTTCAATGTTTGTTACTATTGGTTTTGAATCTTCTATTCCAAACATTTTAGGAACGGATGGTCCGTAGATATCAGCATCAACTAAAGCAACCTTTAATCCTTGGCGTGCTAAAGATATTGCTAAATTTACAGAAACAGTTGACTTCCCTACACCACCTTTTCCTGATGCAACTGCAATAATGTTTTTCACATTAGGAATGTTTATCTTTTCAAAATTACCCATAATTAAATGAATTTTATTTCATTAGTAATTCTAACACCTGCTTGTTTATATAATAGTCCAACAGGACAGGTATTCATTGTGTGTTCTAAACATTTTTCTATCTTTTGTTTATCTTCGTTTGTTTGTATTGTTAAAATAAAATGAATATCTGTAATTGTTGGAGCATCATTTTTTTGTTCGGCATTAACTTCAACTTCCATTTTATCAAATGTTACACGCATTTTTTGAGCAACCATTGCAAATATAGTTACTATACAACCTCCGAAACTCATTACACACATTTCTAATGCTGTTGGTCCACTATTTATACCGCCTTTAGTTTCTGGCAAATCAATTACTAGGCTATGATTTCTTCCATTATCTACTACAGATTGGAATTTTCTTGTCCAAAGAGAATTTGATTTCATAATTAATTATTATTATTTAAATTATTGATAATCCATGTTTTAAATCTTCTATAATATCTTCTACATCTTCTATGCCGACAGAGAATCTAACTAAGTCGTCAGTTATTCCAGCAACAATTTTATTTTCTTTACTTACTGCTGCATGAGTCATTGATGCAGGATGTTGAATAAGAGTTTCAACGCCACCTAAAGAAACAGCTAATAAGGCTAAATGCACATTGTCCATTAATTTTTTTCCAGCTTCATAGCCTCCTTCTAAACCAAAGCTCATCATTGAACCAAACCCGTTCATTTGTTTTTTTGCTAGTTCATATTGAGGATGTGATTCTAATCCTGGATATCTTAACCATTCTACTTTAGGATGCTCTTGTAAAAATTTAGCAACTTTCATTGCACTTTCTTGAGCTCTTTCAATTCTTATTGCTAATGTTTTAACTCCTCTTAAAACCATAAATGCTTGTGTAGGATCCATATTACATCCCATATAAACCATAGAATGTCTTATTTTTTTGTATATTTCAGGATCTTTTGCTACGATAATTCCTCCAACAATATCTGCATGTCCATTAATAAATTTTGTAACAGAATGAAGAACAACATCTGCACCTAAATCTAATGGTTTTTGAAGATAAGGACTACAGAAAGTGTTATCAACTACTAATAACAAATTGTGTTGTTTGGCTATTTTAGCACAAGCTTCAATATCTGTAATATCCATAGTAGGATTTGCAGGAGTTTCGATATATAAAACTTTAGTATTTGGTTTTATTGCTGCTATTATATTTTCAAGTTTAGAAGTATTAACAAAACTAGCTTCTACATTATATCGAGAAAAATCTTGCTCAAGAACACCACGAGCAGGGCCATAAACAGCATCCGAGCTTATAATATGAGCGCCAGCGCCAAGCAATGCCATGTAAACGCTACTAACTGCAGCCATACCTGAACTTGTTGCAATACCATCAAATCCATTTTCTAATTCAGCAATATTGTTTTCTAATGCTCTAATTGTTGGGTTCCCAATACGAGTGTATATGTATCCATCACTTTTGCCTGAAAAACAATCTGCTCCATGTTGTGCATTTTTAAATTTAAAGGTTGATGTTTGATAAATAGGAACTGTTGCGCTTCCAAATGGCTCTTCAAATGCGCCAGCATGAATTAATTTGGTGTTAAACCCTTTTTTCTTTGTATCCATTTTATTTTTCTTTTAATTTATAAATATTAATTATTTTAATAACATTTTAATACATTAGGCATTTCTGGTTTGCCTAAATCTTCTCCATTTAGTCCTTTATATTTTTCTAATGGGTTGTAGTTCACTCCCAGTTTATCCAGCAATGATTCTACACTTACTTGATGCAATTGTAAGCCTATATCCCATGGGTTATAACCAAGTAATAAACCTGCAAGTTCTTCATAAGTAAGCACAGGAATACCATAGCCATTTTCTCCATAAGTTTTTCCCTCCATTTCTGCAATTACATATTGCCAACGGTCAAGGAAAAATGTGCATCCTGGACAATTAGCTATTATTAAATCTGGCTTGTATGGAGCCATAGAATCAAATTTAATTTTTGAATTACTTATTGAATATCCTCGGTTTGATTTTAGAAGATATTGCCTAAAGCCAAATCCACAACAATGTCTTCGTTCTGGATAATCCACTTGGCTGCCACCCCAAGAATCAATCATGCCTGCTAAAACATAAGGAAATTCTGCTCCTCCAATACCCTTATCTGGAAATATCTTTGCATAATGACAACCAATATGATCAACTATTCGTAAGGGTTCACCATTCAATTTGTTTAGCAATCTAAATTTTGATTTACTAAGGATTTCTTCTCTAAATTTGTATATCAAATCGCTTGTGTGTACAAGATTTTTGGGTATTTGAAAAGTTTTACCTGTAGCTCGTTTTAAAGACTCTCTTATTTCTTGTTCCTTGCTTGGATTATGTTTCCATGTTTCAAGTACTTCTGTATATATACCAAATGAGGTGACACAAGAGCATACGAAGTTTTCATACCCTGCTTCAGTCATTAGTGCAAATTGACGTGCAACAACCGTCATTGTTGTTTCAAAAGGAATAACTCCAGAATGGTATGCAATCCCAGTACATGTTGTTTGACGTTCATCATCAAATATATCTTTGCCTAGTTCTTTTGATATTATTTTTAGAAATAATTCCTCTGCTGCAGGGAAAAAGTTTTGACGAATGCAACTACGAGCAAAATAATAATTGTCATCTGCTATATCTTTTTGGTATGTTTCCCAAGATTTATTTCTATTATTTTCTTTAATACTATTATTCATTATATAATGTTTTGAAGTAATCATCTTTGCCTTTAGTAAAACTAATACCCATTTCTTTTGCTTTTAATGCAGAGTATTCTTCTATCTTTCTAAATCTTTCGTTTGCTCCAGTTTCTTTAAATATAGCTCTAAGGTCATTTAACGACTCTTCTGATGTTAGCCTTAATGTTCCGCTACCTGCCTTATTATAGTTAGCACCTAAACGAGCTAATACTGACTCTTTGTTTTCTTTAAGCCAATCCCATATAGGTCCTTGTTCGGGATACATTTCTGTATCTATCTCATCAATAAACACACAGTAACCATATTCTAAAATATGGTCGCCTACCGTACGTTTTATTGCTAATTGTTTTTGTCCCTGCTCACTTTCTATAAATAATCCTGAATCTATAGACAAAGCTCTTAATGCTTGAATAACATAACCTGGTGTATTGCCTCGAGGACAACGAGTTTTACAAGATAAACACTCTCCACAATACCAAATAGTATTACTCATCAAAATTTCTATAATAGAAAACTCATTTGCTTTCTGAACACTATCTATCATTATTCTTGGATCATAATCACTAACACTTGCAGCAGGACAAACCGCAGTACATGTTCCACAATTTATGCATGCATTTAGACCCTCTATAAACCTGATGTCTTCTTTTAATTTTTTTAACAAGTTCATAACTTTATTTAATATTATTATTCTGCATCCTTAAATTCAAAAATATTATTATTTGAATCTCGCACAAAAAGAGTTTGTTTGTTTGCCTTCTCTCTAATATGATAAAAGAAATCAGTTTGCTTAACTTTGTTTATTAAATCATTTTTTACATTTGTATAGATACATAAGTGGTTAAAATCTCTCTCTTTATGAGTATCCGAAACAAATAATTCAAGCTCAATGTTATCGTGTACGGCATAAATTACATTAACCTCTTCTAATATTCCAAATATATTAGAAGCATCTTCTTTTGATAATACAAATATGTTTAGAATATCACAGCCTAATAAGTCAATATAAAAGTCTTTAATATCCTGCTCTTTTATTTGTAAACCTATATGTTTAATCTTGTTTATCATAAATATTTGCAAATATTTGTTTAATAATTTTTGTAATTTCTGATTCTGGAGCATACTCAATAACACTTTTGCAATCTATCATAGCATCAACAATAATATTATCAAATGGGATAACTCCACTTACAATAATACCTACCTCTTTGCAATAATTTTTGACAGTTTCGGTTAGTTCCTCATTTAAATCAAACTTATTTATAATTACTAAAGGGTTTATATTAAATTTATTAACTACCTCTATGCACCTTTTTAAATCATGCAACCCTGACATTGTAGGCTCTGTTATTATAACAACCTTATCAACACCTGATATTGACGCAATAAGAGGACAGCCTATACCAGGAGGTCCATCAATAAGAATGTCTTTTATATTTGTTTGTTTTGCTACTTGATGAGCCTTGTCTCTTACTAAAGTTACCATTTTGCCAGAATTTTCCTCACCAGGGGCTAGTCTGCCATAAACCATTTTGCCATATTTAAATTGGCCTACATAAAAACGACTTTTATTGTTTTCTACCATAAATATAGCATCCATAGGGCAAACTCTCATGCAAAGCTTACATCCATCACAAAAATCCTCCAGTATAGTAACTTTATTATTTAAAACTTTTATTGCATCAAACCTACAATAACTTATACAAGCACCACAATTAGCACAAATATTATATTCAATATTAGCCTTCTCTCCTCCTATATATACCATTTCTTCTTCGTGCAAAGGATTAAATATTAAATACAAATTTGCAGCATCAACATCAGCATCAACCAATACAACTTTTTCAATAATACTAGCAAAAGCTGCAGTCAATGAAGATTTGCCTGTGCCTCCCTTTCCACTAATTACTGCTATTTCCATAACTATTATTTATTAAATCAAATAAGTAACTAAATTTGTCAAACCATTTCAAACGCTCTTTTGCCAAAATATTACCTTTTGAATAAATAGAAGCAATATCTCTGTCAAAAGGAATATCCAACAATATCTGAATGTTCTCTTTTTCTAAATAATCTTTAACATCAGAATTACCTATCCCTGACCTATTTATTACAACTCCAAAAGGCTTATGCAAAATCTTTAAGGTAGCAATTGCTTGCTTTAAATCACTCAATCCAAAAGGAGTTGGTTCTGTAACGAGTAAAATATAATCGGCTCCCAAAGAGGTTTGAATAAAAGGACAAGAAGTACCCGGTGGCGAATCTAATAATATAATATTATCTGTTTTACTACCCTCTTTTAAAGCTCTCTTTATAACAGGAACGGGTGAGGATATACCTACATTTAAACAAGCTTCAACAATATGGGCGTTATCATTTATTTTATAATGATTAACTTTCCCAAGTGAAAAATCTTTTTCAGTTATTGCATCAAATTTACAAGCCACTTTGCAAGCTCCACAACCATGACAGAGGTCTTCTATTACCTTAATCACATTCATATTTGGCAAAATAAATATAGAATTGTAATTACAATATTCATGACACTTTCCACAAAAAGTACATTTACTAACATCAATAACAGGATTTTTTTGAAATACATTGATATCTTTTACAAAATTATATTCAAAGAATAGTTTTGCATTAGGTTCTTCTGCATCACAATCAATCAACGTTACTTTGTTCCCTTTTTTATACAAAGTATAAAACAAATTAGTAGAAACAAAAGTCTTACCTGTTCCTCCTTTCCCACTCGCTATAGCTATTTTAATTTGAGGAATTTTATTCATATTTTTTTGTTAAAACATCTTTTTTAATGATCACAATAATTTGCACCTAATGATAATTTATTATCCAAAAAGTCTATTACTAATTCTTTAGGGTCTTTGATTGGAGCACCAACAAATACATTGATATTTTGCTGATTAAACAAATTAATTGCTTGCTGACCGATACCTCCTGCTATAACATCTGTTACTCCATGCTGTGCTATCCATTTAGGATATAAACCTGGTTGATGTTCTGGTGGAGTTAATTCAATAATACTTTGTATTTGATTATTAACTACCTCAACTATACTAAATTGTTGACAGTGCCCAAAATGAGAACATAATATTCCATTTTCTGTTGGAATTGCTATTTTTTTATTCATAATATTTTATTTTTTATAATCCACTTTTTAATCTTTTACCTTGACCTTTACCACCGCCAACATTACGTCGTTTTCCTTGGCCTTTGCCAAGTAATTTAGTATCTTTTTCTTCTTCAGACTTATCACATAAGCCTAATTTTCGTCCAGTTTTAGATCCTTTAGAATCTGGACCAGTTCCATCTAATTTTGGCATATCATTTATTTTAAAGTTTCGATAATTTCTTTTACTGTTTTAGTTTGGTCTTTTTCAATAGTCATTTTTATGTTAAGACTAGTTAGTAAACTTTTAATTTTAGCTCCAAAATCAAAAGATATAATTTCATTAACATTATTTGATGCTATAAGTTGTACAGAAGCAGGACCAGCACCTTCCAAAGCATTTTTGTTAGGATTAATCACAAATTCAACATTTTTATCTATAGTATCATATATGACAAAATAAGAACAACGACCAAAACGTGAATCTAAAACAGATTCCAACGAACTTCCTGTTGATGTAATAGCTACTTTCATAATTTTTATTTATTTAATTTTTTTCTATGATACTAATGTTTTTAGACTAATTGATTTTAATGATTTGTAAAATATTATTTCATAACCATTTCCCTCTTTTTTACTTCTTGTAATTAGTAAGAATAATTGCAAAGATAATGAACTTATGTTCACAATTACTCTTTTTTTTAAATATTTATCTAAAAAGTATTTTTGTGGATAAGATTGAATTGTATTAATCAGTACAAAACCATAATGGAACGTACTTAATACATTTGCAATAATTTAAAACTGTTTTGGAAAGTTATTATGTTGAGGAAAGTTAGAAAGAAAATTTTGATTTTAATTCAAGAAGTTCATCTTTAAATGTAATATCGCTAATTGTTATTAAATGATTTAACCTATGGTCTTTTTCTACAAGCAATTCTCTGAATGTTAAATGTTGGCTTAGAAATAATATCTCCGTTTCTGGGTATATGTCTTTTATTGTATTGCTAATTTCAATAATACTAATGTTCTTGCCACTTAAATTGTAAATACCTGAATCTAATTTAGTGTTAGCTAACTTGCCTAGCAATTCAGAAACGTTAGATATGTTAATAAAAGCTCGGTGTTGCTTCCCATTCCCTGTAACAGATATACGACCAATAAAATTTGCTTCAAACATAAATCTGTTTATAACAGCGTCAAAGCGCATACTAGGACTATGCCCATAAATATTCGCACATCGAAGCACTATTGTCTCTATTCTGTCTGATAATCTTAAAACGTGTCCCTCGCCTTTTAATTTAGACATCCCGTAAAATGTTTTGGGATTAGGAATTGTTTTGATGTTTATTATTTCATTTGGAACTCCATATACTGATGTAGAGCTCAAATATACTAGTTTTTTTACACTCTCCGATTCTTCTATTGCGTAAGTTAATTCTGCTGTTCCCCAATGATTTATTTGTTCGAAAAGATGAGGATCTTCATTTGCAAATGGTGTAGTAACTAAAGCAGCTAAATGATAAACAACATCAACTCCTATTAATACCTTTTTTAATAAACGAGAATCTAATAATTCTCCTTTGACAAATTTGATTTTTTTATTAGAAAAACTTTTATCTAAAAATACATTATAATTTTTTCTACTAAGGTTATCGTAGATGATTATTTCTTTTATCTCAGGATTGATTGACAAATTATAGACTAATTCGTTACCGACATAACCTGCTCCTCCTGTAATTAGTATTTTCATAGATTATTTCTTTATAATTAATTCTGTGTGTAAACCACATTCATTTTTCTTTAATCCATTCCAACGACCACCTCTTTCATCTTCTGTATGATTATTTTTTATTGTGCATGGTTCACAGCCAATACTTTTATATCCTTGTGATGATAATGGGTGCTTAGGGAGTTTATGTGTTTTTATATAATCTTCACATTCTTCTTTTGTCCAATTAATTAAAGGATGGTATCTAACAGTATTATTAGGAGCATTTTCTATTTCTTCTAATGTTTTCCTATGTTCATTTTGTTCTTTTCTTATACCATTAATCCAAACATCGTATTCGAAAAATAATTTATCCATTGGTTGAACTTTATTAATAAAACAACAATAATCGGGATCGCTAACATAAAGTAAATGACTATTTGAATCTATTTGTTGTATTTTAGGAATTTGCGAACTTACATTTTTTATATTCAATGATAATAATTTTGCAATATTATCTCTATATGTTAAAGTTTCTACAAAATGGTAACCTGTATTAATAAAGTATATAGGAATGTTTTTATCTATGCTACTTATTATATGTATAAGCACAATACTATAACCCTGAAATGAAGATGTTAAAAATAATTTCTTATTTTCTGATTTAAAATGTTCTATTTTATCTTTTATTCTAATTAAGTCCATGATATATAAAAAATAAGCCTTCTTTTCAGAAGGCTTATCTCTAAAATACAAAACAATTTTATTTATTCAGGTGAAATTGCTTCAACTGGACAAACATCAGCACATGAGCCACAATCTGTACATGTGTCTGGGTCAATTGTATAAAAATTCTCTCCTTCAGCAATTGCTTCTACAGGACATTCGTCAATACAAGTACCACAAGCTGTACATGTATCTGGATCAATTTTGTAAGCCATAATAATTAAATAATTTTAGTTAGTAAATTCTGGTGCAAATATATATTTTAATTAATTAAACAAAAAAAAATTATTGTGCTAAATATGTTTTTAACAATTTGCTTCTTGATGCATGCTTTAAACGTCGTATAGCTTTTTCTTTTATTTGTCTTACCCTTTCCCTCGTTAAATCGAATTTTCCTCCAATTTCGTCAAGTGTTAGAGCATGACTCATTCCTATGCCAAAATAATAAATTAATATATCTCTTTCTTTCTCTGGAAGAGTAGCTAGAGATCTTTCTATTTCTTTTTTCAAAGAATCATTAATTAATGTACTATCTGCATTAGGTGAGTCACCATTAATATATACATCTAATAAACAGCTTTCTTCGTCAGAAGTTAAAGGAGCATCCACAGACAAGTGTCTTGATGATACTTTTAAGGTTTCTGAAACTTTATCTTCAGGTAAATCTAAAGATATTGCTATTTCTTGAGCCGAAGGCGAACGTTCAAACTTTTGCTCTAAACGAGAAGCTTCTTTTGCTATTTTATTAAGAGAGCCTACTTGATTTAAAGGCAACCTTACTATTCTTGATTGCTCAGCTAAAGCTTGCAAAATAGATTGTCTAATCCACCATACTGCATAAGAAATAAATTTGAATCCTCTAGTTTCATCAAATCTTTTCGCTGCTTTTATTAATCCTAAATTACCTTCATTTATAAGGTCTGGCAAACTTAATCCTTGGTTTTGGTATTGCTTTGCTACAGAAACTACAAATCTAAGATTAGCCTTTGTTAATTTTTCTAATGCAATAGGATCGCCTGCTTTAATTCTTTGTGCAAGCGAAACCTCCTCTTCAGGAGTTAGTAATTCTTCTCTACCAATTTCTTGCAGATACTTGTCTAAAGACGCAGTTTCTCTATTGGTGATAGATTTACTAATTTTTAATTGTCTCATCACGGTTTCTAAAGGTTTAAAGTGAACACTTGTTAAAAATGATAATATTTTATTAGTAAAATACGTGGGTGCAAAGTAACAACAAAAAAGAACCCTTGTCAATAGTTTCCTTTAATTTTAATGAAATTAAATATTTAATAGACTGATTTTCAGATTAATAAATTACAATCCAAATGCATAATATGCTCTCATTCCATTTGGATATGTTCCCTCTATTAATATACCTCCTCTCTTGTTTGAAAGAGCATTGTGTATATCATTTAAATCTGCTACTTCTTTTTTATCAATGTATTGTATAATAAATCCTTCCCTGATTCCTGCATTTCGTAGTTTCCCATTATCTAATTTAATTATTTTTAACCCATTTCTAATATTTAATTTATTCATTTCTTCTTTAGATATAACTTTGAATGTTGCTCCTAATAATTGGGCTGATTCTTTTGTTACATCTCTTTTTACTATTGATGTTTCTCCATATTTGTTTCTTAATAATACAGGAATGGTCAATTCTTCTCCATTTCTTTTTATTGTTACAGAAACATTCTCCCCTGGACGGTGTATCGCTATCGATTCTTGAAGTTGTGCTATAGAATTAACTGCTTGTTGGTTTACTTTTGTTATAACATCTCCTCTTTTTATTCCGATATCTTCATTTGTTATATTTTCATTAAGAGCCTCAACATAAACTCCTTTTAAATCTTTAATATTTTTTTGTTGTGCTAAATTAGCATCTATTTCTAATATTGAAACACCTAAAAAAGCTCTTTGAACATCTCCAAATTCAATCAAGTCATTCACTACTTTCTTTACTATATTAACAGGAATCGCAAATGAATAGCCTGTATAAGAACCAGTATTTGATGCTATTGCTGCATTAATCCCTATTAATTCGCCTGATGTATTTACTAATGCACCTCCACTATTACCTGGATTAACTGCAGCATCCGTTTGAATAAATGATTCTACAGAAGTATTACCTCCTAGTATGTTAATATTTCTTGCTTTAGCACTAACTATACCTGCTGTTACAGTTGAAGTCAAATTAAAAGGATTGCCAACTGCAAGAACCCATTCACCTACTTTAACATTATCCGAATTACCATAAACAATAAAGGGGAGTTTTTCTTCTTCTATTTTTATTAAAGCTAAATCCGTTGTTGGATCATTACCTATTAATTTTGCTTTATATGATCTTTTGTCGTTCAATATAACTTCTATAGCATCAACTCCATCAACAACATGATTATTTGTTACTATGTATCCATTTTCTGTTATTATTACTCCAGAACCTGCTGTTTGTATTTCTTGCGTTTGTTGTCGTTGGTTTGGAGAAAGACCCCAGAAGAAGTCTCTAAAAAAAGGATTTAACCCAAAAAAATCATCATAATATTGTGTCTTCTGCTGTGATTGTGTTTTTATATGAACTACTGTATTTATTGTTTTTTCTGCTGCATCTGTAAAGTCAATAAGACCTCCTCTTTCATGCTCCGAAGGAATATCATTATTTGTAATTATAGTATTATACTTATTAACATTACCTTTTGCAATATTATTTGTTGTAGCACAAGTCAAAAATCCTCCTAATGACACTATGGCTAACGTATTTAATAATCTATTCATAACTTTATTCATTTTTAATGGTTAAATAATCATAAATAATCAATTTTTATGCCTTACTATAATGAAAAAAAACTATAATTATTATCTTTTTCCCATTTTTCTTTCAGTCTTTTCGCAACATAATACTTAGAAGCAATCCATTTTTTCTTAATCAAAACGTTCTCTTAATTGAAAGTTATATTATTAAAATTACTAAAATAAACACGTATTACAATAATAAATAGCGGAAGACCCTATTTTAACATTTTTTTTGTGTAATATAAATTACTTTGCTCCTTTTTTATTGTATAAAATCAATTCTATTTTTTCAATTAAATCACATAAAAAAAACAAATTAATTATCAGATTAATACCAGTTTATCTACCATTACAAAACTTATTCTGCCTATTTTTAATATATTTTAATTTGCTATAACATTTTTTTATGTTCCTATTTTTGTAACAATTTAATATTCAATATATTACACAAAACCACTTAACTTGCTAATTTCCATTGCGTTATATGCTATTACTTCGCCTTTACTTCGCCTTTAAGTTACCCTTACTTCACCTTAAAGTTACCTTTTTTACTAAAATACTGATAATAAGTATGATATGTAAATATATGAAGAAAATCCTAACACACATTTCTATTCAGATAATCTTGAAACAAGGTTACATCCCTTTTTCATAATTTTAATTTTATGTGTAAACCTATTTTAGGACGAGACACCTTTATAGTACCTTTTATGTACTGTTATAGTACCTTTCATGTACCTTTCATGTACAGTAATAGAATTTACATACTGAAAATCAATCATTTGTATAATTAGCTAAAAATCAATCATGTACAATCCTTAAGATTACTTAAACAACTAAACAATCGATTATCAATACTAATAATTTTATTGTACGGACGTGTTGAATACGCCCACATTAATACACAAATTTATATCAATACACATCGTAGGGGCAATCCTATGTGATTGCCCACATTATTTCCAAATCCCGTAGGGGGTAATCCTTTATGGTTGCTATATATACTTATAAGTTTTCCCTTGTCAGTAATAAATTCTCCGTACCATTCTGTGTAATAATCCCAGTAATTTGTAATTATTTTCCTCTTGCGTCTTAATTCTCATAGCGTCATTATGACAGATTTATTCCCCTAAATGAAAATGTATAACAAACAGTTTTTCAATTTAAAAAATAGTTATATTTGCTGATAAATTATTTAAAAAAACAAATAGTATGAGAACTAAATTATTTATTACTATTTTCGCCTTTGTTATTGCTTTTATGTCTAATATTGCTAAAGGGCAAGTTTATAATGAATGTATCGGGGATACCGTTTATTTTATCTCTGATAGAGTTATTGATGGCACTGTGCAGTGGCAGGACTCCTCAGGTGGTGTTTGGACAGATATTCTTGGAGCTACATCATCCACTTATTCTTTTGTTGCATCAACAAATAGATATTTAAGAGCAAAGGTTATAGAAAGAGGTTGTAATCCTAAGTATTCAACGATTAAAACAATTATTGCTAATAGCCCTATCCTTGCTAATGCCGGACCTGACAAGTCGGATATTGTAGGCTTCGCTACTCTTGATGCTTCCATTCCAGCTATAGGAAGCGGAATATGGCATATCCTAAATGGAGTTGGCGGAAGTCTTACAGATAGCACTAAGCACAACACTGGCTTTAGCGGAATGTCCGACTCTACCTATCAACTCACTTGGACTATATCTAATGCTTGCGGTATATCTATCGACACAGTTAATATTAGCTTCTCAAATATTAATATTAATATAGAAATGGTCTTTGTGGAGGGTGGCACATTCACTATGGGATGTACTGCAGAGCAGGAGCCAGATTGTTATAATAATGAGAAGCCTACAAGTCAGGTTACATTAAGTAGTTTTTATATAGGTAAGTATGAGGTAACTCAAAAGCAGTGGCGAGATGTTATGGGAAACAATCCTTCTTATTTTAACAGTTGCGGTGATAATTGCCCGGTAGAGCAGATTTCTTGGAATGATATCCAAGGTTTTATAACAAAACTAAATCAACTAACAGGCAAGACTTATCGTTTACCAACTGAAGCAGAGTGGGAATATGCCTCACGTGGAGGGAATAAGAGCAAGGGATATAAGTATAGTGGTAGCAACGATATAGATATGGTGGCATGGTATAGTTCTAATTCAGGAAATAAAACTCATCCTGTAGGTCAGAAATTGCCGAATGAGCTTGGTATTTATGATATGAGCGGGAATTTATGGGAATGGGTAAATGATTGGTATGGGAATTATACAAGTGATGCAAAAACCAACCCTACAGGACCAGTATCTGGCATTGGCCGCATTCTCCGTGGCGGTAGTTGGATCAGCGGCGCGCAGGGCTGCCGTTCTGCTGGTCGTAGCAGCAACGGTCTCTTCATTCGTGGCTACGGCAGCGGGCTCCGCCTCGTTTCCAGTTCAAATTGACTTTCCGTTCTTTCTTTTGGGCAAAAATAAAAAAATATTGATAAATAGTTTAGAGTAAATAAAAAAATATAAATTGGTAGTATGAAAAATAAAGTTGTTTTTTTTATGGTTTTAATAACATTTATAACTATAAAGATTTTTGGACAAGTATATCATAATTGGACTATTCTGCCTCCGGATATGTCTATAGGCATAACTAATGACACATCTGTGATTGAGGGCAATGCTATAAGTCTTCAAGCAAGCGGTGGTATCGCATATTCTTGGAGCAATGGACAAACATCAAGCTTGATAACTGTTACGCCATTAATAACAACGACATACTATGTTACGGTAAAAAACAAAGACAATTGTACAGATATAGCAAGCGTTGTCGTTAAAGTTAATTTCCTTAATCCAGGCGCCAACCAAACTATATGCCGAGGTGCTTCTACAAGTATTACTGCTACGGGAGCGGATACTTATTTGTGGAGTACTGGGGATACTAATGCAACAATAACGGCTAATCCTTCTGTTACTACTACATATACGATTACAGGAACTAAGGACGGTATTACCGAAAGTGATGAAGTGATTGTAACTGTTAATGCTGTTATTCCTACTGCTAATGCAGGTGCAGATAAAACTATTAATGCTGGAACTTCAACAACGCTTACAGCCACTGGTGGAAGCACTTATTTATGGAGTACTGGAGCAACAACAGCAAAAATTACAGTTAGTCCAACTGATACAACTATTTATACTGTTACGGTTACTAATAACGCTTGTTCTGCAACAGATAATGTCGTTGTAACGGTTCTTTATCCAAAGATTGAAGTAACGCCTATGCGAACAGAATTGTATAATGATAATAAGAAATCAAATAGTGCTACTTATAGCACAACAAATCAACGATATGTTGCTAATGATTACGACTTGGCAGTGAGCGTAGTTATTGATACTATAGAATTGTCGGAAAATAGGAAAACAAGAAAAAATTTAAAATATGCTAGCTCAATTGACTGGAGTTCTTATGATTCCGAAGCAAAAAATCAAGGTTATTGTGGTTCATGCTGGAGCTTCTCGGGTATCGGTTTGATAGAAAACATATCAAAACAAATAGCTGGTCAACAAGGTATTCCAACAACTAATCTTAACTTATCAGAGCAAGCTATTTTATCGTGTAATTCAGTAGTAAATGATGGTTGTAATGGAGGATGGCCAATATGGGTTTATAATTATGCAAAGAAAAATGGTATCCCAAATGAAACTTGCTTCCCTTATAAGACAAAAGATGCAACAGCTATTTCTTGTAATGACAAATGTAGCGAGCCAGAATACAATATAAAAGTAACCGATGTTCACGATTATATGTGGGGACAAAACATGACTGTAAACGATTTAAGAGACGCATTGCAAGAAGGACCTCTTAGTGTTGGAATGTCTGTTCCTCAAAGCTTTTTTTATTACAACGGAGGCATATATAAATACACAGGAGGCTATTACGAATTTGGTCATGCCGTGTTGCTTGTGGGTTATGATGACAATCTGCAATGTTTTAAGGCAAAGAATAGTTGGGGAACTTCTTTGGGTGAGAATGGCTATTTTAGGATTTCTTATGATGATGTTAGCATTGCTGTTAAGTTTGGATGTTTTGCTCAAAGAGCTTCCAACCCTTATGCAAGCAATCTAAAACCAAGTAATACATTAGTCACAATTAAGAATATAGGTTCAGGCACTCTAAATATAAAGGGGATACAATCAGATAAATCTTGGTTATCAATAGGAAATATTAGTAAAACAAATCTTACTGCTAATGAATCGGTTAGTTTTTCTTGTATTGTTGATTGGAACATAATA
>MEOD01000106.1 GCA_001768555.1 Bacteroidetes bacterium GWF2_29_10 | reverse complement strand
CGTAATCTGGGTTAAAAAATATAATGAAAAATATTTACCTAAAATTTCTTCCATAATTACTTTCTGGAAGTTTAAATTGAATATTAAAACATGAATAAAAATATCCATCATTTCCTTTACTTGCAGGACGCGTAAAACCATCTAAATAATCTGTAAATGTTTTTCTCCATCCAATATCTATTCCTAATTTAACTCCACTAGAAATAGAATAATTAAATCCAGCTCCTAATGGTAGTATTACCTGAAAGTTTTTATATTCCGAAGAGTTATCAATAACCGCTACTCCTGCTTTAATTAATTCTGGAGAATGATAAATTCCTCCTACTCCTGCATAAAAATAAAATTCCATGTTAGAAAAAAAACTACTAGCACCACCACCCCTATATCTACTTCCTCCACCTCCTCCAAATTTAGGAAGAACAACTTGTAATACAGTACTTCCCTCTATAATGTTATTGGTAAAGGCATAACGTCTTTTAGATCGACTTGTATTCTCATATAAAGTATCATAACCTGACAATTGCCCATATAAAACACCATAACGTATTTTAAAATTTTCACCTAAACTTTGATTGAAATTTGCACCAAAAGACATTTTAGTATTTTTCCATTGAACATCCATTATAAAAGGTTTTCTATATAAACCTTTTCCACCAATATCTGTTAATGAATTTAAAGCTCCAAATGACAAACCTAAATAGTTCTCATTTTCACTATATCTACTTCCCATAGAAACCCGTCTACTTCCGTATTTTACTTTTTTTGTTGTCTTGGCAGTCCCTCTATATTTATTAGACCCCATCCCTCCATGCCTTTGTGCATATATAGATAAGTTAAATACCAAGGATAAAACAAAAACAAATAATGAAACGTATTTAATCATTTATGAAATTACATTTTTTGCAAATATAGTATATTTTTTTTAAAACAATATTTTTTTTAAATTATTTTTAATTCTTTTAATAAAAAAAAAAAGCCTTTTAATATACTAAAATTTAACATTAATACCAAAATTCAAATTATTAGTTTTTCCCTCAAAAATATTTTGAGTATATAATTGATAATTATCTCCAGAAATGTTCATAATAAAATACTCTCCATACAAGAAAATATCATTAATTGGTTGAAAACATATTCTAAAAAAAACATATTCTTTTTTCCAATCTGCACTTTCTATAAATTTCAAACCACTTGTTTCTGAAGAATTCTGATTGCCATCATAAAGATACCTTGGGCCAACTATTGCGAACTCAGCTCCAAGAGATAATCTTAAATTATACAACAAAGAATAATCTATTTTTATATAAACGTCCTCTGAATTATCCCTCAAATAATAGCCTAAATTATATTTGTTTGATTCAAAAGTTGTTGTTGGAACAAAATGTTTGTAGGTAAGAGGGTTAGTTCTAGTGTATTCAAATGTAATTGAATAGTTTTTTAACAAAAAATTATTTATTCTTGCCCCAGCTTTTACACTATAATAATTTCTGTGGTTACTTTTATTGAAAATTCTTGACATATATATTTCATCTATAAAAATTGACGAATATAAATGAAGATGTTTTATCTGTCTTGAACTTACATCCATAAACATTTGTGCATTTTGACCAATAGAATTAGACAAAGCTAATGTGTGATCTATTGATTTATAGAAAAAAATGGGAATAAGATAAGCAGGTATAATCTGTTTATCATAAACAACAGAATTACCTATAGATATATTTAACTTCTTAAATGGCTTTATTGTAACAAAATTTGCTGCTAAATATTTATTTACAAAATAATCTCTACGTGAATATTTTATTTTATTAATATTAGTAGAATCTATATTAAATACATACCCCTGCGTACTATCAACAAATTCAGAGACAAGCCATGCGTGAATGTAATTTAACTCTATCCACTTTGCTGGTTTTATATTTAATTTAATTAAAGGGTATGATGGTGTTTTATCGGATATTATATTTGAACCATTATAATTATTTCCCCAAACAATATGATCCTTGACTAAACTTAAACTTCCCCATTTCCACGCAAATGTCATACCTCCTCGCATCTCACTATAATCAACACCACCTGATTCACCACCTTTAACACTGCCTCCCTTGTATTTTGCTCCTCGCTCTTTTGTTAAATACCAGTATCTTGCAAATGGATTGTTTTCATAATTATCTCTCAAACTTGCATAAAACCCTACATTTTTTCCAATATAACCAAAAAAATCTGCACCATTATATCTTTTATACACTTTGCCATTTTGATTTGTATAATATTCAAAACCAGCTATTGGATTTAAAGTAAAACTAAATAAAGAATCTTTATAATATAGCAAATCTATTTTTTTGGGAGTGTACTTTCCTACATTTAATTCCTTATTATAATCTTTAAGATGAAAATCTAATGTTTTCTTTTGAATATTAGTTAAATTTTCCTTTTTCTCTTTTGCTTCACTTAATTTAGTAGCAATGTAAACCCTTGAATAAGGTTTAACAGCAGAATTTATTTCAATAAACCCATCATTAGATAACTCATCTAAAAAATCATATATAGTTCGATTATCAACATGCTCAAATACTTCTTGTGATGATGACACAAAAAAACTTAAACCGAATAGTATTATCAATAAATAATGCCTCATAACTTATTAAAGTCCTAAAATTCTACTACTATCAATTAAGTATCGTGATTTAGCATATATTTTATCTATTATTTCTACAGTCTTTAAACCTTCGTAACCATTAGTTGCAATTACACCCTTGTTATTTAAAACATCAACTACATTTTTATAAACCTCGTCATGATTAGACATTGAACCTTGATATTGACCTCCATATTCATTAGCTCCTTTACCTTCTGGAAGATCTTCTATTACGTAATTATCTATACACTGATAATCTAATTTGTTTAAATAAGGACCTCCAACTTTTACTGTTCCTTTTTCTGCAAAAATAGTTATTGAACCTTCAAAGTTTTTTTGATAGCTATTAACATTATAATTTATTGTCCCTATTACTCCATTGTAAAACTCAAGAGTAACAACTCCTGCGTCTTCAAATTCTATAATATTTTCATGTGCATAATTCTTTATTATAGGATATACATTTCTGATATCTCCTATTAACCAATAAAGAAGATCAATAAAGTGACTAAATTGCGTAAATAAAGTTCCTCCATCTAGTTTTTTAGTACCTTTCCAATCTGAACTTTGATAATAGTTATTATTTCTATTCCAAAAACAGTTTAGTTGTACACTAAATATTCTCCCTAATCTATTTTCTGCTATTACTTGCTTTAGAGCTACAATAGGTGGGTTAAAACGATTCTGCTTTACTATAAATAATCGCTTATTTGCATGTTCTGCTTCATTTATCATTTTTCCACAATCTTCAACTTTTATAGCCATTGGTTTTTCACATAAAACATGAAAACCTTTTTTTAATGACTTTATTGAATGCTCTGCATGCAAACCATTTGGTGTGCATATTGATATTACATCAATATCCTTTTCTTTATCTAACAATTCATCAATATTATCGTAAGCAGTCGACAATTCACACTCTTTTTTAGCTAAACTTAATCTTTCCTTATTTATATCACAAATTGCTTGCAAAACTCCAACTTTTTTTATCTCGACAGCATGTCGTAAACCTATACGACCGCATCCTATTAATCCAAATTTTATTTTTTCCATAATATTAAGAACTGGTTATTTTTTTGAAAAATATATTATAAAATGCTTTAAAAAAATATTTAATATCTGTTGTGTAAGGATTTTTTTCAAAATCTCTTAAGTATTCTCGTTCATCATCAATATATTTTAATAAAAAAGGACAATCCCCATCTTTCTCTTCTTTTTTCTTTCTATTATTATATAATGCAACATAAGGAGGCACACAGCCTGGCTTATGCTTTAATCTCATTTCTCTAATATCTTCAGGGTACTCTTTTAAAAAACGCTCACTTACAGGACGAACTCCAACTAATCGCATTTCTCCTTTTAAAACATTGAATAATTGAGGGAGTTCATCTAGCCAATACTTTCTAAAGAACTTACCCCAATCTGTAAGCCTAAAATCATTTGCAGGCTTTGCAATATCCGAATATCCATTAACTTTTAAAATATAATCTTGCAAAAATTCCGCATAAGGATGCATAGTTCTAAATTTATAAACATAAATTATTTTTCCACCCTTCCCTACTCTACGCATTTTAAATATAGGACCATAAGATGGCTGATAATTTTCTGCTGGAACTTTTACTTTTTTTACAACAAAGTACATTACGTTATTACACTCTTTATATTCAATAATTTCAAAACCACAACTAACCAGTCTTCCTAATGCTTCTGCTTTTGAAACAACCCGATCAACACCCCTTGTGAAAAAAAAATACATTTTTTTGAATAATGGTAGTTTTGGAAATATTCTTTTATAAAGAAACCAAAACATATAAAGCAATATCGCTATAAACTTAGGATATTTTATAAAAAAACGTTTAACTCTTAGTGGATATGTTTCTACAGCACCAATAAATATACCATTTTCAGGTAGTTTTGTGTTTATTTCTATAAAAAACCTATTTATTCTTAAAATATTGTTTATTTTTTTTAAGTTTAATATACTGTCATATCTACCTTGTGGTTGATTTTCTATATTAAAAATTGTTGATGTGCATAATACCAATGTTTTTTCGCTCTTCCAATCAACGTGTTTTGATAGAAAGTTATAGACTTCTTCCCCAAATTCCTTTATAATTATTTTCTCCATTCGATATTAATTAGTGCAAAGATAAAAAAAATCAAATAATTAATTAACAATAATTTTCTTACTTGTTATTTCTTGCATGTTAACATCAAATAATTTAACAAAATAAATACCTGATTTCACATCTGTTATGTCTATTATTTGTTTATTATTTACATTAAAAGTTTTTTCAATATTACCATTAATATTATAAATCTTAACAATTCCTTGACTAAAATTCTTTAATTCTATTTTAAAACTATCTTTTGCTGGATTTGGATATACCATAATTATTTCATCTGCTAACAAATTGTAATCGTCTATTGATAACCTATTTATATCTCTAATTCCTAAAGCATATTCTCCTGCAATTATTGTGTCTGTAATAAGAAAACCATAAGTATTATTTCCTGATTTTGTTGAATTTACTATTGACCAATCGTAGTTTGCATCAGGTCGATACAATAATACCAATGAATCAGCAGAATTTTTTATCAAAGCTGTATCCAAAAGGCCACTAGCATAATCAAATCTAGATTTAGAATAGTAAAAATAAACTTTTGCTTTTAGTTTATTCGAAAACAATCCCTCTACTTTCCAATATCGATTATTTGAAATATGCAAACCTGGAATTTCATTTACAAAATAATCAGGACGCACCCAATTGTGTGTTATTCTTACCATTGATGAGTCAGCAGTAGAATTAACTTCTAATAAAGCAAATATATTCTCATACTCAACTGTTCCAGTTTCTTTTATAATTTTTATTTCATCTGTTGTTGCGTCATAAACTTTTTCATTAGGGTCAAGCATAACAGCAATTGGTTCAAAATCTAGCATATAATTAAAACTTCCACCTTCATCATTAATCAATATAGAATCATAATGTGTATGCCAATTTTTATCAATAAAAAGTAATTCTATTTTATTATCTCTACTAATAAAGCTGCGATCTTTAGTTCTTTGTTTGTAATTTACTTTTACTTCATATTTACTTCCATTTTGTTGTGTCTCAAAATTATCTATTGAAAAATGGGGATAACCTCCATGATGTATCCAATTATCAAAGAAATCACTTAAATCTTCACCCGATTCTAATTCTAAAAATTCTCTAAAACCATCTATTGTTATGTTTTTATAAGCGTAATCGTTTAAATATTTTTTCAAATACTTAAAGAAATTATCTTCTCCCAAATGATAACGCAATGTTTGAGCAACCGTAGCTCCTTTATTATATACAGTTTTGCTATAAGTGTTTCCTAAAGTCATTCCATCTAAAGGAAACACTCCATTATCAATTTTGCTGGATATATGTAAACAATATTTATGATATTCTCTAAGCAAGCGTTTCATTTCTACACTACCATACATTTCTTCTTTAAAAACTCCTTCCGAAAAAACAGCAAAACCTTCATTTAGCCACATGTCTTTGTTTGCATAACATGTAACCAAATTACCAAACCAATGATGCGATAATTCATGCATTATCATTGTTTCGTCTTCACTAACACCATTTGCTAAGTTTACAGGGAAAGCAATGTTTGTTGCATGTTCCATTGCTCCATAATCAAAAGGAACCAATACATACCCAACTCGCTCCCATCTATAAGGTCCAAATTTATTTTCAAATATTTTCAAAACATTTTTCAAATTTCTAAATGATTCTTTAACATTAAATGTATCTTCAACATTGCAGTATATCGTTATAGGAATTACCTTCTCAATGCCATTAAAAGTATCTTTTATTAAATAATATTTGGATATTGCTATAGATGATAAATAACTTGAAATGGGATGACTCATTTCCCATAAATAATTTATAGTGCCATCTTGATTATTTATAGAATCCATTAGCGTACCACCACAAACAGCCACATAACCTTCCTTTACTTTTACATTATACCTATACAAAGCTTTTTCCGAATATTCATCAATGCATGGATACCAAAACCTCCCAATACTATGCGGATCTGTTGTCATTCCCACACCCATATTAAAAGCATAACTACTATCATTTGTAAAATAAAAACCTCCCCAATCTTCATGATTTGCAAACCCTTTATAATAAATATTTACTATTCCTGTATCTCCAGTATTTTTTTTGTCTGTAAATATTTGCAACTTATCATCAACATAGTTATAATTTAAAGTCTTAACACCTGAAACAAAAACACTATCTATCGTAAACTTATATAAACCTAAAGAAATATAATCCATATTATTAACTTTTGACAAATAAGTTATCACCGTATTGCCTTTTATGTTTTTGCTTGATAAAGCCTGCATTTCAAGATTAATATCATAACTAATAATATCGACGCTATCAACCATGTTATTATTTTTTAATATCTTCGCAAATGAATAAATAAGAAAAGAATTAAATAAAGCCAGTAGTATTATTTTTTTCATTTTTTTTAGTTTATAACAATATTACAAAAGTATAATTTTATTTAACAAAAACTATGAGTTTAATTCTAAATATTGAAACTTCTGCAAAATTTTGTTCCATTGCATTAGGTCGTAATGGAAAAATGATAGACTTAATCGAATCAAATGAAATATACATGCACGCGCAAAACATAAACATTTTCATACAAAATATACTACAAAAAAACAATTTAACCATAAACGATCTGGACGCTATCGCTGTAAGCGAAGGACCTGGCTCTTACACAGGATTACGCATCGGCATTTCCTCAGCAAAAGGATTAGCTTATGGATTAGATAAACCTTTAATATTTATAAACACGTTATTCGCAATGGCAAACTACGTCAACTCTTTTATTAATTTAGATAAAGAAGATTACGTTATACCCATGATTGATGCTCGACGCATGGAGGTTTACACCGCTGTATATAATTCTAAAATAGAATTAGCCACACCTCCTCATGCTTTAATTATTGATGAAAACTCTTTCATAAACTTATCATCAAAAGGAAAAATATACCTGATAGGTGATGCAGTAACAAAAACAAAACCAACCTTATCTAAAATAAGCAATGCTGTATTTATTGAAAACATTTACCCCTCTGCCGAATTTATGATAAATATTGCCAACAAATACTTCATTGAAAAAAACTTTGTTGACATTGCATATAGCGAACCTTTCTATCTCAAAGAATTTATTGCAACAAAAGCAAAAAATCTATTATAAAAAAGACTTTAGAAACAATATGTACTATTGACAAAAATATTTTACTTTGTTTTTCTTTTTACATATCTTTGTTACCTAAAAAATTTGTAAAGAAAATGATTCTATTATTTATTTATTTATTTATAGCCCTAATAACTTCTTTTATTTGTTCTATTACTGAATCTGTTTTACTTTCTACACCAATGTCATACCTAAGAGCTGAAGAGAAAAATGGAAAAGTAGCCACTAAGCGTTTGAAAAACTTAAAGCTAAATATTGATAAGCCTTTATCAGCAATCCTTTCATTAAATACGGTTGCTCACACCGTTGGGGCAGCAGGCGTTGGAGCTCAAGCCATAAAATTATTCGGAGATGCTTATTTCGGATTAGTTTCTGCAATACTAACAATACTAATACTTATTTTAACGGAAATAATTCCAAAAACTATTGGAGCGAAGTTTTGGAAAGAGTTAATCCCTGTATCAGGTGTTGTAATTCATTTTATGATTTTCATAGTATACCCTTTAGTGATAATTTCATCCTACATTACTAAAATCATCTCTAACAAAAAAGATATGCAAACCACCAGTAGAGAAGAAATATCTGCTTTAGCAAATATCGGTCTGGAAGAGGGTATTTTTGGAGATAAAGAAAATAAAATAATCCAAAACTTAATACGACTAAAAAATGTTAAAACGCATGAAGTAATGACACCAAGAGTCGTGGTAATGGTAGTGGATGAAAATATGCTATTAACTGACTTTTTGAAAAATAAAGACTTCTTACATTTTTCTAGAATACCTGTATATTCTGAAAATGACGAAAATATTACGGGATATGTATTTAGAAAAGTAATTTTTGAAAAATTAGCAGAAAATTCAACCAATCTTAAACTCAAAGATTTAAAAAGAGAAATAGTTTTTATTCCTAATAAAAAACCATTATTAAGCGTTTGGGAATTGCTTTTAGAAAAAAAAGAACATATTGCTGTTGTTGTTGATGAATATGGAGGTATGGACGGAGTAGTTACAATGGAAGATATTATAGAATCATTGTTAGGATTTGAAATAGTAGATGAAAAAGACACCATTACAGATATGCAACAATATGCTAGAGAAAGATGGAAAATGAGACAAGAAAAATATAGAATCATCAGTCAAACTAACAATCCTACATAAAACTAAAATCTATAAAAGTTTATTTCTGCTTCGTAAATACCACAAACAATTAATAAATAAGTTACACTCAACTTAGTAAAAAAAATATCCTTTTTTATAACAACATATTGAAATATTGTTGTATCTTTATGCTTTCAATTTCATA
>MEOD01000105.1 GCA_001768555.1 Bacteroidetes bacterium GWF2_29_10 | reverse complement strand
TAAGTATAAACTCCACTACCTCCTGTAACTGTAACCTTAGCACTTCCATCATTACCGCCGTTACAACTAACTGCACGAACATCAGAGGCTAAGGCAAAGCTTGCTCCCAAGATTGTTGGTTCATTTATCGTGACACTTAAAATAGTATCACAACCTAATGAGTCTGTTACTGTGACATTATAAACACCTGCTATTAATCCTATGGCACTGTCAGTGGTTTGAGATAAGGCATCATTCCATAAATAAGTATAAACTCCACTACCTCCTGTAACTGTTACCTTCGCACTTCCATCATTACCGCCATGACAACTTACGGCTCTTATATCTGAGGCTAAGACAAAGCTTGCTCCCAGTATAGTTGGTTCATTTATCGTGACACTTAAAATAGTATCACAGCCCAATGAGTCAGTTACTGTTACATTATAAACTCCAGATATTAAGCCTATGGCACTATCACTGGTTTGGCCATTACTCCATAAGTAAGTATAAACGCCACTACCTCCTGTTACTGTTACTTTTGCACTTCCATCATTACCTCCATAACAAGAAACATGTCTAGTATTGGCAAGAGTAAAATCTGCACCTAAAATTGGCGGTTCTGTAACTTCAATTGCCAAATCTGCCATACAACCATTAGTATCTTTTACAATTATATGGTAATTTCCCATTGGTATATTAGAGTTACAGTTTGTAATAACACTATCTGAATTACTCCATAAATATTCATAACCTGGAGTTCCTCCAATAACATTAATACATATTTCTGCATCACTTTCAGAAAAGCAAGAAACATTAGTTATTGTAGAAGAATTAATTTCTAATTGAGTAGGTTGCGTTATATTTAAAGAAGAAGAATCAACACATCCTTTTGAGTCTGTGACTGTAACTTTATATTCTCCTATTGTTAGGTATTTAGCAGTATCATTTAATTGATCAAAGTATAAACTCCATGAATATTGATATAACCCATTTCCTCCTGTAGGAATAGCTGTTGCAATTCCTTCATTACCATTAAAACATAATACATTTTGAATAACAAAAGGATTAGCTTTTAAAGAATCTGGTTCGTTTATAACTACATCAAGGGAATCTATGCAACTAAAAGAATCAGTAACAACAACCTTATATGTGCCAGGAGTTAAATTAATAATAGAATCTATTGTAGCTCCTGTTTCCCATAATATATCATAAGGAGGATTGCCCCCAAGTATAACAACATAACCCACTCCATTATCATAACCTTTACAAGTAACATCTTTAGATAAATTTGTAATATTTAATTGTTCTGGAGTGGCTAAAGATATATAGATTAATGTATCTGTAGTACAATTATTTTGGTCAACAACGGTAACGGTATAAGTTCCAGATCCAACATTAATTATTTTATTTGTAGTGTCTCCATTTGTCCAAGAATAAGTATATGGAAGCGTACCACCAGAAACAGTAACTTCTGCCTCACCTGAAGAAGCTCCATAGCATTTAATATCAACAGTATGATTAAATATTCCTTTTAATTTCTCAGGTTGTGGAAAATAAATATCTCTATAATATTGACAATTTTCAGAATCAGTAACTGTACCCCTAAACAAGCCATAACTAACACTATCTTTAGTGCTACTTGTATCTCCATCAAACCAATTATATGTATATGGAGATGTCCCCCCAATACCTGTTACTTGAATAATTCCATTAGAATAACCGAAGCAAGAAGGGTTAATGCTATCAATTAATCCCAAATTTAATAAAGAAGGATCATTAATTCTAACTGTATCTATAAAACTACATCCATTATAATCATAGACAGTAATTGTATATGTTCCTGAATATAAACTATCAGCTATATTACCTGTATCTCCATTACTCCAAAGTATGTTAAAAGGAGAAACACCTCCATTTACTGATATTTCAATAGCACCATCTCCCATTCCATTGCAAGATATATTTGAACTGTCAATCACTGAAAAAGATATAGGAGGAGGTTCTCCTATATTTATTTGAATAATAGTATCACAATTATAAATATCAGAAACAGTAACAAAATAAGTTCCCTGTTTTAATCCTCCAACAGAGGTTGTGGTATCTCCATTACTCCATAAGTAATTATAAGGAATATTTCCTCCTACTGGCACTACTGTCGCAGTACCAGTACTGTCTCCATAACATAAAACATCTGTATAATAAACATTACTAATAGCTAATATAAATGGTTGAAATACTTCTATAGTATCTATTTTTATGCAATTTTTAATATCTGTTACTGTATATATATATTGGCCAGCAGAAAGTCCACTTATATCTTCTGTATTCATACCATTATTCCATTGGAATAAGTATCCACCATTAGCTCCAGATACAGTAAGTTGAATTTCTCCATCATTGGAAGCATAACAAGAAGTTTGAATTGAGGTATCAATATTTACCATTAATTCTGTAGGTTGAATAATTTCTATAGTATCATAGAACGAGCAACCATTATTATCTTGCAAGAATAAATAGTATATTCCAGCAGGCAAACTATCAACTATTGAATCAGGGTTTGAATATGGGAGCCAATTAAAAATATAGTTTTTAGTTCCTCCAGAAGCATTAATTTCTATTAATCCATCTTCTCCTTCAAAGCAACTAACGGGAGTAACACTGTCATTGGCTTGTAATAAATCAGGTTGTGTTATGATTACATCTACAACTGTATCACATCCATATTTGTCTGCAACTGTAATTTGGTAATTACCTTGCTTTAAATTAGTAACTCTGGATGTATATTGCTCTGGGACAGTACCCCATGTATATGTATATTCTCCCCCTGCTCCAATTCCTGAAATCTGGGCAATGCCATTTGAGTCATTATAACACAAAACATTTCGTTCATTTACAATATTATATTTTAATAATGTTCTTTGATTCAATGTATACGTTTGTTGTATATTACATCCATTAAAATCTGTTACCGTCAATGTATATATTCCTTTAACTAATGAGTCTGCCATGAATGCTTGATCACCGTTTGACCATAAATAAAAATAAGGAGGAACTCCTCCACTTGGCAATACTTTAATATAACCATTATCATAACCATAACACCTAGGAGTTACAGTTCCATATTCTGATATTATCAAAGGGTCAGGTTCTGCTATAATAACACTATCTGTCACATAACATTCATTTGTATCATATAAGTAAACATAATATTTCCCTGCCGATAGAGAAGTTACAAAAGAGTCTGTAACAAGAGGGCTAGTTGTCCATTCGTATCTATAAGGTGACGCCCCGCCATATGGTATAACCGAAGCTTTACCATCATTAAATCCAAAACACGTTATATCTGTTTTTTGTATAGTCATTTTTAAACTGTCGGGACTTAAAACATTTACAGAATCATTATTAGTACACCCCATACTATCTGTAACTGTCAAATAGTAAGTTGATTCTCCAAGACTATCAATGTAATTAGTTGTATCTCCTCTATCCCAAATATAAGTATAACTTCCATTTCCACCAGATATATATGTTTCTACCCTACCATCTGTCATACCTTTACAAAGAACATTAGTTATAGTAAATTGAATAATAATAGAATCTGGTTCTGTTATTGTAATTAATAAAGTCGTATCACAACCAAGAGAATCAATAATATAAACTGAATGCATTCCTGCCAAAAGACTATCTGCAAAAACAGTATTATCTCCATTACTCCAATTATATGTATACGGTAAATTTCCTCCTGTAACAACAAGTTCTGCAACAGCATCAGAATCTCCTTTACATGATGGTCTTGTTATGTTTATGCCTCCAACTAATGGTGGCGGTTCAGAAATAATTATAGGTAATTTAAATTTACATCCATTACCATCCATAGCCGAAACATAATATTTTCCTGCAATTAGGCCAGACATTGTACTTATGGTATCTGATCCTATGGTTGTAATAGTATCCATCATTATTGTATCGCTAAGATCCTCATATGTGCTCCAAACAACAATATATGGGGGTAGTCCACCTTTTGCTATCGTAGTAGCTTCTCCATCTGAAAATCCATAACAACTTGTTGCTTTTGCTGTATCTTCAAGAATAAACACGGCAATATCATTAACCTCAACTTTTTTTGTTACCAAACAATTTTGATTATCTTTAACCGAAACAATATAAACAGAATCCCCAACATTAATAATCGAATCATTATAAGTTAACACACTAGTACTCCATGTGTAAGTATATGGTCCTAAACCACCAGAAGCACTTGCTGTAGCCATGCCATTTTCAGTATTACATGTAGCGTCGATTGCAGTAGAAGTTATTATTATTTCTGTTGGTTCTGTAATAGTTACACTATTGTTTTTTATACACTTATTTCTATCCGTAATAGTAAGAATATATGTGCCTGCTATTAAACTATCTATAGTAGTTGTAACATCATCATTACTCCAAGAGTATGTATAAGGAATTCTCCCTCCAGACACTATTGCTTGAGCAGTTCCTTCATTAGCGCCAAAACATATATTATCCGTTTTATTAAAATTAATGTTTATATCTGTTTGCTGAGTAAGTGTTGCTGTTACACTTTTTGAACAACCTCTTGAATCAGTTACAGTTCCTTCATAAGTTCCTGCAATTAAGCCTGTAATAAGTTGTGTTGTTTTTGCATCACTCCAAATATACTGATACGGAATTATACCTCCAGTTGGGTTTATTCTTACCCTTCCTGTATTGCCTCCAAAACAAGCTATATTAGTTAGAGTTGTTGTTGCTGTTAATTCTGTCGGTTGAGATAAAGTTATGATATTTGAACTTGTGCAACCATTAGCATCAGTAACTGTTACCGAATAATCTCCTGCTGGAAGATTTGTTGCTATGCTATCTGTTTGAGCGTTGCTCCACATAAAAGAGTAAGGAGTTGTTCCTCCTATAGTATTTACCTCAATGCTTCCATTTGAATCGCTATAACAATTAATGATATTTGCAACAATAAGACTTGTTTGCAATAAAGCAGGTTCGTTAATCACTGCACTATCAGAAATAGAACAACCTTTTGAATCTTCTACATATAAATAATATGTATCTGGTTTAAGGCTATCTATAAAAGTATCATTTGACAAAGGTATTGTACTCCAATTAAAAGTATATGGAGCCGTACCTCCTGTAACAAGCGCATCTGCATATCCATTCTCAAAACCTAAACAAGTAATATCATTTTCAGTTATTGTTAAGTTAAGAATGGGAGGCTCTGTGACAGTAAAAGATAAGTTTTTTTGACAATTATTAGTATCTATTACATAAACTGTGTAAACATCGGCAGATAAGTTATATGCTATTGTAGATGTTTGAGCAGGTGCCGTGGTCCAGGAATATCTATAAGGAAACATACCTCCTGTAACCTGTACCTGAATTTCTCCATCGTTACCTCCAAAACATGAAACATTTTTCACATACCCTGTATCTAATTCTAATAATGTTGGTTCCTTTATTATGCCAGTAGCAACATCTGAACAACCTTTGGAATCTGTAACAGTAACTTTATGAGCATTACTTTTGTATAATCCAGTAGCAAAAGAATCTGACTGAATCGGTGTGGTATTCCAAGTATAGGTAAAAGGTCTAGTTCCATCTGTTGCAACGGCTATTGCAACTCCATCACTATCTCCTTTACAAGTTACATATTCTCTTTGATATAGTAATGTAACTTTAACTAATGGCACCTTTCCTATTTCAAACTCAAATGTACCTGTGCATCCCATTGTATCAGTAATAATAACATTGTATTTACGAGGATTTAAATTCCCTATAGAATCACCTACTTTATTACCAGGAGTTGTTACAAAAGTATAGATACCAGATCCTCCACTTGCAGAAAATTTAGCCCAACCATCAGATCCTGCATGACAACTTACATCTGAATAATCAATAACTAATCCAGTAATAACAGCTAATTCTTTTATTGTATCTTCTAATATTTTTTGGCATCCTTTTGCATCAGTTACAGTAAGATAATAAATACCATCATTCAAATTACTAGCATTATTTAAAGTACTATTGTTACTCCATGAATATGTGTAAGGAGATGTTCCTCCTGATACAAATGCTTGCAAACGTCCATCAGAAGCCCCATTGCATACATACTCTTTTACTGGGACAATACTTGCTACAATTTCTATTGGCTCTGTCAAGTTAACTGAAGAAGTTGCAGTACAAGCATTATCATCTGTTACTGTTACAGTATAAGAACCTATTTGTAATCCAATAACAGTATCATTTGTTGAAGAAAAAACATCATTCCAAACATAGTTATATGGTTCAGTGCCTCCATTAGTATTCACATAAACTTTTCCATCTGCTCCACCATAGCAATTAACAGGTGTCATACTTGTAATAGGGACCAAAATAGATGGTTGAGCTAAACTAAACACAGAATCTTCTGTGCAGCCATTTGCATCTAAAACTGTTACCATATACATTCCTGCCTGAATATTATGAGCTATACTATCATTATCTCCATTGCTCCATGAATATGTGTAAGGAGAATCTCCTCCTGAAATACTTATTTCTATAGAACCATCTGAAAATCCAAAACAAGAAGGTCTTATTGTATCAACTAATGTTGGTTTATTTAAAACTGGCAAATAAAAATCCACATAATCTGTGTCACTAGGACAGACTCCATTTGAAAACGATGCCAATCCAAGAGTTACAGTACCTGCTAATATTTCTGCAGCAGTTGGGACATAAGAGGCATTTAATTTTGTATTATTTGGCATAAAAGAACCATTCCCACCAAACCATGTACCGCCTGGTGCATAACGAATACTTCCCGCTAATAAAACATAATCATTATTATTCATACACACCGTTCTATCTATTCCCGCTCCTGTTATTGGCATCCTATTTATAAAAACAGTCATACTATCTGTTCTTCCTGGACAACCTTGATTATTTGTTGATGTAATGTATAATTTTATAGAACTCAAAGCCTTATCCAATGCGCTTAATTGATAAAGTCCATTACGTGCAGTATCTCCATTTAAAAAAGTTCCAGTTCCTGTTGTAGTCCAAATTACACCGTTTGCAAATGTTACTGCTCCATTTAAATTAACAAACTCATCATCTCCACACATTATAGTGTCATTACTTTCTCCAATAGGTGTATTTCTATTGGCATCAATAGTTATATAATTATAATTAAAAGGGAAACTATCCTGCATAACATAAGCATACCACCATGTATTTACTGTATTTACATTACCTATTCCAGAACTACCATCTCCAATCCAAGTATGGCAACCATTAATAGTATAACACCCATTTAGTTCTGTTCCTCCTCCTACTTTTGTATCATCCCAAAATAAAGGGGGGACAGGATCTGCTGCAATAGGTCTTACTATTCTAACCTTATATCCATCCTTTTGTTGTTCAACATCATACAATGGAATATGCGTAATCCCATTTAAAAAACTAATACGTGATTTTACATCAGTACCTACTGCTAATGGTTTCCCCAATCCATCAAGTCCATTCCAAGATATACAATTTACTCCAACAACAACTGTTTGCGAAATAAATACATCCTCAGTATAAGGCTGATACCCCTCAATTCCATTTAAATCAAGTATTATTTCCACTCGTCCAGCCTTATCAACTGTAATATTTATACAAAAATCTTCAGGTGTACAACCACTAAATGTTGTTGGAGCAACAATATTGCCAAAATTACCAACTGGAAAACAATTTGTATCTGGCTCGTTTAAAAATATTTTATACTGAGGATAAGTATGTAATCCAGAGGTTGACATTCTATCGGTATACGGATTCCCTGAATTAAAACATCCAGTTGCATTAGCCGATATTGTAAAAACATAAGGTTGCATTCCATTAAAGTCAAGCGAAGTTATAATGCCATCATCTGCATACACAAACAAAGTTCCATCAAATTCATTAGTATAATTCCCAACGGAAAATTGCCAAGCTTTTGACCAAACCCGCCCCTTAATAACTTGATTTGTTGCACTAGCAACAGTAATGTCAAAAAAGTCAAAAGTTCGTCTATCTCCAGTTGCTGTATTATAATCAAATTCTATATAATAATTGCCAGTTACTGCAGGAACAAAAGACAAAGCTCCATATCCAGAAGCTCCAACAACCGCTGATGGACCTGCTACTGCTTTTGCATAAGTACTTATATAACCAGCTCCAGTATTAGTTAATGTTCCTGATTTTACAACAACTCCTGACGGATTTTTTATTCTATATGTAACGTCTGTCCTTGCTGTATTGCTACCATTTCTAACTGTTCCAAAACCATAATAAACAGTTTCTCCAACATTACAAATCGTAATGTTCAAACGTTGACTTTCATTACAATTATACAAAGCAAAATCACTAAAGCTTTTCATGATTTGTAGTTTTCCTTTGCTTGTAGAAAGTTTCGTTATTTCAATAGTTCCCTCTGCAAAAACTAAATTGTAAAGTATTATAAACAAAATGAATAAAATCTTTTTTTTCATAAAAATATACCTACATCCTACGTTATCATTACAGTTTAGAAATAATTTACTAAAATACTAAAAAATAATTACCAAAAACCCAAATTGTTAATAAATAATGAAAAATTATTTAACTTCTCACTCATTTATACGATATTTAATCTAATATTCCTTACTTATTAACTAACAATTATATTCTTTAATCCTAACAATTGCAATGCAAATCCAAACAATAAACATACTTTATTAAATATCCTTTTTCTGGAAACATTGGTTAAAATATTATTAATGTTGAATAAGCTTGAATTTTATAATACTAAAAAATATTATAAAAATCAAAAAAGTTTTTATTAACTATTTTGACAAATAACTCAATATCTATATTTAAAATATCTGCAATTTGTTTATATAAAAACCTTAAATCAATATCTAAATTATCAGTCTCTACCAAAATCTTATCTATAGGGATATTTTTAACTATTTGTTCTAATAAATTTCGATTATTTATTTTACCAATAGATATATAAAAATCTTGTTTTACAAAAGTAGTCAATAAATTAAGCCTATTGTTAAATCCATGTATCATAAATTTTAGAGTTTTGTACTCTTTTGCCAATTTAATAATTTCATTTGTACCATTAACATTGTGAACAACAATAGGCAATGAAAATACCTTAGCTATTTCCAAATGTTCTTTAAATATTTTTAACTGCAAATCAAAATCCACATTTGATGTGACTTTATCTACTCCACATTCACCTATTGCTTTTATTAAATGTTTTGAAGCTAAAACCTTTATTAAACCCAGATTCCGCATTAAAAAAAAATGACTAATTTTGGGTGTTAATTTCTAATGCGTAGCGTTAAACAATTTTTTGCCATG
>MEOD01000104.1 GCA_001768555.1 Bacteroidetes bacterium GWF2_29_10 | reverse complement strand
CTTGTCTGATAAGATTTTTATAACTAAAAAAAGAACTTTTTACTATTTATAAATAAAATTATGAACGAAAAAGCAAGACTTATGGAAAAAGCTGATAAAATAAATGGAAATAGGTTAATAGAATATAATTTTCAGAAAATAAATGTTTTTTTTATTAATTATCTCATTATATACAGTTTCCCAATATCATTTTTAAAGAATTTGTCAGTTTGGTTATCTGTTTTTTCTATATTTTGCTTATTAATACGAGTAAATGTTTTGTATAAATAAACGCCATTTGCAAGTTTATTTCCATAATTATCCGTTCCATCCCATGCGTATTGTGTTATATTTCTTCCAATATTTATATTTCCTATTTCTTCTTTAGATATTTCTTTGACTAATTTACCTGTAATTGTAAATATCTGAATTTTAAAATCATCAGGTATTACGGAGCCAGTTAGAGTAAAGACAAATTTTGTTGATGTAGAGAATGGGTTTGGCCAATTCATTATATTTGTAATAGTCGATTTATGAACTACTTTAAAAGCGATTGTATATGTGTTATCACCTGAGTTATTGTTTGATTTATCTTTAGCTTGTACCATTAGTTGATACGTGCCATCATCACTTAGTTTAGGGGTAAATTCTATTCTACATGAATTATTATTACTTGATGCAGGATAAAATATTAAGTTTCCATCTGAAGATTGAACAAAATATATTCTTTTAAAGTCATCCTGATCTGGATATTTTAAAAATATTTTAAAAGCAGAAGTATCATCCATTAATAAATATTTGTTTTCATCTTTTAGCTTTATTTCAATATTAGTTTTTGCAGAAACAATATCCCCATTAAGGATATGAATACCATCGAAAGTAATATCCAATAATGGATTTGTAATATCTTTAGTAACAAAAAAAGGAATATATGCTATATTGTTGAAATGGTGTTGCTCTAATTGATCATTATCTGGATTTACGTCTATCCATATATGATTTAACCCATTAAGATTTTTAGTGTTATAAGATATTGTATCAATAAATATGTCGCCTGCAAGATGTTTTTTTTGTCTTGGATAATTAATGTTATATTTATTATTATACTGATCAACAATCCAGTATTTTATAAGCAAACTATCCATATCATATTTGCTAATATTGTGTATGGCAAATGATAGTTTAATGTCATCACCTTCATTCACGGTGTCTTTATAAAAATAATAATGAGCATTTTTATCTAAAGCTGTTTCTGGAATGCCGTCATATATAATAGTCCATTGTTTTAGCTGTGGGGCTGTATGTAAAGAATCATCTGATTTAGATGCTATAAGTTGAATAAATGGATAAGTCTTTGCATCAATAATTTGATCAAGCATATATATATCCAAAGAGTCTTTTGTGATAGTACTTATTAAAGTATCACATTCGTTTATATTTTTGTAACCTAATAATGTTAGAGTTACAATATCTGCAGAAGGAGTTTCCGTTTGCAAGTATCTCCAATGCAATGATCCCCATTTTTTAGAAGGCCCAATAATTGTGCTTTTAATTTTTCCATCTTTCCATTTTAGTGAGAAACTTGTAGAAATACTAACTTCTTCTTCTAATGTTGTTCCTAATTGCTCTAAAGCATCTCCTTTATTAGAACCTTTTATTCCAAATATAATATAAGCTCTGTTATCTTTTAATGTTCGAATATTATTACTTCCTATGGATTCAAAGGCTTGATACAGCTCTTCTTCAAAACTTTCTGCATAATCATTTTTATGACTCATCGCAAGCACATAATATCCTTCAGGTATCTGGTTTATAAAATTTTTCACTAAATCTCTATTTCCTTTATCTTGTGTAAAGAAGTCAAATGCAGCAACACTATATGTCTGGCAATGCCAATTGCCATAAGGACCTATTGGTTGGTTTGGGTCAACTCTATAACTAATCCAAGGAGCTCCTGTTTCTGGATTTATAACAACAAATTTTAATCCACCATAATTACCTAAGCAAGAAGAAGCTCCTAGTACAGCTCCATTTAGTTTTACTTTCTCTTCAATCCAGTCAATATCAACACCCGTAACCGCAGAAATAGATATATAATCATCAATAAATTCAAAAAGCCTATTGCTTTTATCATAATTTATAAAATTAAAATTATCTTTTTTAAATTGGTCAAAATGGGCTTGTGACCATCCGTTTTGTGAATTTATATATCTAAATGAACTTTCTCGCCAATTAAAATAATTATTATTCGTATTGTCAACGATTCCTACTCTCCAGAAATATACATTTGAATCCTTAAAAGTTACATTAGGTGTCCATTGTATTATTCCTCCTTCTTGAGTAAATACTTGAGATGTTAAAGGATTGAGAAATTCGTCGGAAGTATCGAGTTGAAATACATAGCTTTTTGTTTTACTTAAAGGATCACCAGTTGAAGCTATAAGAGTTACTTTATCTGTAGGGATAACACTATATTCTGCTGGATATACTGGCATTACGTCATTTGTAGAGATGTAAAATGCAACTTCTGCGATGTTGTTTAGTTCGGAATACTCTTCAATTTGGTTAAAAGCATCAATGTATATTTTTATTTTATTCAATCCTATAGCCTTTTGTTTTACCATTGGAATTTTAAATTCGATACTGTCTTTATATTTTACAGATGGTAAGTATTTTAAAAAAGATTCAGTTGTGCCATCAGGAAATGTTCTATCCATTGAAACATAGAAAGAGTCATTAATTGCCATTCCTATATTTGTACAAATTATTTTTACACTAAAGCTATCATCTTCGGCAATAGGTGCAATAGGAAAAAATGAAACGCCATTATTATTAACAACATAATCCGGACTCAAGTGTGAATTAAATTTTAGTGCAGGATCTCCATGCAAAGTCATTTCAAGCATAGTCCACTTTACGTAAATATTTTCCGTGTATATTTCATCAAGAGTGTTTTTTATACACAATCCTATTGAACTTCCATAATTTTGACGGAATATTTTTTCATGAAATGTTTTTGAATATATATGTAATGGTGTTGGAGTACTTTTTGATATTGTTGAAATATATGCAATTCCGCCCTTGTTAGGGATTAACACAAATTCTTCACTAGAACTACGTTGTGTGCCTAACCCAGCATTTCCAAATATATCTCCGGCATAACAAGAATTAGCTAATATAAAGAAATATTTTCCTGTGTTGTCATATTCAGAAGGATTATCTAAGCTAACGTCAAAACCAATTCCTGCTGCATGTCCAAAAAATGTTAACATCGAAACCCCATTATTTATAAGATTTTTCAAAGAGTCTGATAAATTAAATTCAAAAGGAGCTGTTGTTTTTTTTAGAAAAGTATAAACTTTTCCTCCAAGCAGCGTATCTTCCACAATTTGCTTATATTCATTTAAATAACTTGCCAATTTGTTTTGTTCGTAAATATCACTTCCTCCACCAAAGTGCAATACTCTTTTATGCCATTCTGCTGGTTCTTTTTGATTGTTTTCATATTGAACAACTTTTGAAAGATAATTTCTAATATCTGTAGCATCTTTTGCAGCCAAACGACCTGTTGGTATTGCGGGTGTGTATTTTTGATTCCCTTTTAATCCTGCAGTAATAAGCACATCAGAAGGAGGCGTTCCAAAAGATGGGACATGAGTCAAAGAATAAGAATTTTGACGATTTACTTTGTACCATTCAGGATAGTAAGCTTTTCCTATTATAAACAAATTCTCTGGTTTCATTGTGAAATTTCCAATAGCAAAATCACAAAAATTTCTTAGTGCTAAAGGGTGTTTGTTAACTCCATAAGCAAACTGATTATACAATTCATCAATATCAATCAATAAGGCTCTATATCCTTTCGAATTCCTATAATCTCTATAGTTTTGGGATTCATTGTATAATGCTTTACTTGTTACAATTAAATAATTAGAGTTCAGACTTTCGGAAGATTTAAAATTATAGAAATAACCAGAAGAATTTACAGGGAGAAGCTTGCTAATAGCATTTTGTTGATGTAATGATGAAACAAAACATAAGTGTAATGAATCTTGTTTATTAACGGGTATTAGACCATAAAAACTGCCTCCAGATGCATACATTTTTACTCTACTATTAGCATCTAAATCATATAATATAAGGGTATCAGAACAAGATGTACAAATAGAAGAAATATTAGATAGTTTACATAAAACTTTATCATTTATTATATAGTTTTTGAAAATAGGTAAATGAAAAGAATATTCTGATTTAGCATTCAAATCTATTGTATGAGGATAGGTTATTTGTATATAAGAAATTGTGTTTCTATCAACCGTTGTTCCAATATCATTAATTGAGCTGAAATTAATGTTTGTTGTTTGACTACCTAGTGTAAAGTTTGATATTAGAAAAACAAATTTGTTTACAGAATATCCTTCATATAGGGTATCTTTTGTATAATTTCCAATTTTTATTTGTAGGTGATGATCAGGAGTCATGTATGAGTTATTTGATTCTCCTATCACATAAGTTTTTATTAATGCTTCAGGTCCTCCATAATATACGCTATTTGTTTCTATTGACTTTGTAACAGACTGTCCTAGCTCAAAATAATTATCAAACCAACCTTCTCCTTGTGAGTATTCTGGATTTGTAGAACCTGTATGGTCAGTTGCTCCATAATAATAAGTACTATTATATTTTTTTATGTTTGTTTTTGATAAATATGGAATATTAGTGTATCCTGAAATATTATTATCAGAATAAACATTAAAACGCTTATTATTAAAAGATGAATTCCATGTTAGAAAATAATATATAGTATCGTTAAACATAGAAGAGTAAGGTGATGCAAAATTATTTGAATCAGGATATAATGTTTGATCTAGCCATCCATCATTTCCTTTTGCATAAAATTCTATGTAGTCCGAAGTGCCAAATACTCCACTATTTTCTCCTTGAATATATATAGCTTGTTCCTGTCCTCTAGCAAATATTTGAAAGTTACGTGGGTCAAAATTTAAAGTAATACCATTGCTAATAAGTGTTTGGTATGTAATTTTATATACACCTTCTTTCGTTATTGGTATTTTATAATATTTTTGTGTGTAATTTATCCAATCATTGGAATAATTACTTTGGGAAAATAAAGATAATTTATAGATAATTAAAAAAAAAATCAATACAAATTTTCTCATAAAGACTTATCTTTTCTATTAATATTAAACACTAGAGAGAACATATTTGAATAAAAATTGTAAGTATTGTCGCCTACATTAGAGATTGCATAATCTAATATAAACTTATTTTTGAAATTAATGCCTATTCCAATATTTGGTTGCACATGTAAATTCTCTTTATTATCAACATCTGTAATTTTCTGAATATTTGAAACGCCTGCTCTTATAAAAACTAATTTTTTATAATTTAGTTCTAATCCTATTTTGGGGTCTATGTTTATAGCCTTGCTTTTTATGAAAGTGTTTCTTTTTCCATCAAATGTCATTTCCATGTCTAAAGCAGCTAATAATCCTAATTTATAAGGCAATTCAAATTCTCTTGCTATAGCAGGAATTATTCGAGGTACAGTTATTTCTATTGAATTTTGAGGAATTTCATTATTGGTTCTAATAAAAACTTCTTCTAAATTTTCTGTATTAAACTTCCAAGCATTAAAAGTGGTTGTTATATCTTTTCCTGAAAATCCTAAAAGCCATTTGTTTAATTTATATTGAGCTCCAATATCTATTCCAAAGCCCCATGCGCTAGCAAAATTTCCTGCAACACGCCTAATTATTTTAGCCGAACCTCCATAACTTAAATTCTCATTTCCTTTATGTTTTCTTGCATAAGAAATTAAAAAAGCATAATCGAAAGCTGAAAAAGATTTTACTTTATCATAATTTACATTACCATCAGAATCAATTAATTCCGAAGTGTCAGGAATGTCATCAACACCAAATCGTAAAAACGAAAAACCAATAGTACTTGTTGCATCTATCTTTGTGGCAAACGCGGCATAATCATACTTTGCAATACCTGCAAAATATTCTGAGTGCATAAATGATAATTGAATGTTATTCTGGATATTAGTTAATCCTGCTGGATTCCAATAACCTGAAGTAACATCATTTACTGAAGCTGTTACAGCTCCTCCCATTCCAATTGCTTTACTTCCTGCTCCTATTGACAAAAATTCATTACTGTAAATCCTTGTTTGTGCTATTGTTGTAAAACAAAAAGATAATATTATTAATACAAAATAAAATTGTTTTCTCATAATTTGCATAAAATTACAAATAAAATTTAGAATAAGAACATTTAACGTAAAATTTATATTTATGCAATAACGAAATTTGATGTTTTTTGTTTTAATTAATTGCATTAAAATATTCAATTTTTACATAACTGCTTCCATTTGCCAAAAATATTAATAATTTTGTTTTTTTTACAAAAAAAAAGCTTATTAAGTAATTAATACTAGTTATGACCTTAAAACAAGACATAAAAGATAAAGCATTTGAACTTGGATTTACGTCGTGTGGGTTTGCTCAAGTTGAAAAACTTGATTTTGAAAAACAATATCTTTCAGAATGGACTTCAAAAGGTCATCATGGAAACAAAAAATATTTGCAAGATAATATTGAAACACGTACTAATCCTGAATTACTTTTAAGTGGAGCAAAAACAGTTATTTCTTTAGCAATAAATTACTATCCTGGAGAAAATCTTAAAATTAAAAACTTTAAAATTGCTAAATATGCCACAGGAATTGATTATCACTATGTTTTAAAGGAAAAATTAAACACACTTGCCAATTTTATTAAAAATAATAGTAATTGTAAAGCTATAAAAGTTTGTGTTGACTCTATCCCTATTATGGAAAGGTCATGGGCTGTTAAAGCTGGCATAGGCTGGAGAGGAAAAAATAATTGCATAATAATTAAAAATAAAGGCTCCTTTTTCTTCCTATCAGAAATTATTACAGATGTAGAATTTGAATACGACAAGCCTTACATGGATGATTATTGTGGAGAATGTCGTAAATGTATTGAGTCTTGTCCCACAAATGCTTTATATGATAGTTACAAAATAGATATTAGAAATTGTATTTCATACCTTACACTCGAAAGTGATGTTGATAATGAAAAAAATATAGATAAATTAAAAAAAAATAACAACAATTACATTGTCGGTTGCGATATTTGTCAAGATGTATGTCCTTGGAATCAATATTCTAGTATAACGAAAATAGAAACTTTTAGTAAACCTTATTTTAATCCTGAAAATATAAATCAAGCTTTTAAATCAAAATCCCAATTTAATAAATTCTTCAAATCATCTCCAATATTGAGATTAGGATATAAAAAGTTTATAGCTATTTTATGTGTAAAAACCACAGAAAACGATTAAATAATTGTTATTATTTTAGGATATTATTAATTACAATTCCTTTTATCCCAAATTATCCATTAGAATGAGTTGAATTAAAAATATTGGGTTTAGTTCTATTTTTTTCAATTAATGCTCTTCTACATCATTTGAGAACTCCTCCTAAGTGTTTGCAAACAATCAACAAATACCAAAACAAGATAATTTTAACTTATAGGGATTTACAATACAATATTATAAGTATTTGCAAAAATGTTAAAATAAATATTCGCAACATCTTGCCTAGTAAGAAATCTGAACAAAAGCTTAGAAATAAAAAAACTTTTTAAAACACGCAATAACAATAAATCTCATGATAATATTTATGATCACTCCATTAGCTAAAACATTTATAAATAACATCATACAACATTTCCTATTAAATAAAACATATTCAAGCTACTAAAAAAAATATTTTGTATTTTTGTTTTATATAATATTAATTTTTTATTATTAAATTCAATAATAAAAGCACAATAAATTAATTATCAAACTACCAGTCCTTGAAAAATTTTATCTAGTAAGACTTCGTAATAGAGATGCTCCACATCAACTTTATATTAACCATACACTAAAGCCTATTTAAATCCTACTCAAATTTGCTTATAACTCACCTTTAGTTACACCTAATAATCTGATGCCAGTTTATTTACAACAACACACAAATTATTAACAATTGACCTTTTGTTAAATAACAAAAATGCAATAAAAAAAAACATACTAACGTCACAAGCAAACATTACACATACAGGAGCTGACTCAAAAAGTCGACTTTAGACCCAACAAAATAGTCGAAAAGTTGATTAATATGAATATAACCCCATTAGTCATGGACTAAAAAAATTAACAAAATGTCTTTTTTAGTAAGCCCAACCTAATTTTAATTTAATCAATAACGAAAATAAAAAAATATTACGCATTCTTTACTAAATAAAAGAAATGGCAACAATAAATAATAAAAAAATAAGCATAAAAGATATAAAAACAAATCCACAAAATCTATATACTTATTTTTTTTCTAATTACACTCCTATAAGCTCCTTATATTGAGATGCTGTTAATAACTCTTCTAATTCTGCTGTATTTTGCATTTTAATTTTTACTATCCATCCTTCTCCATAAGGATCCTTGTTTATTAAAGATGGATCTGATTCTATATTTTCGTTAAACTCTAATATTTCACCAGATAAAGGCATAAAAACATCTGAAACAGTTTTTACAGCTTCTATTGTTCCTAAAGCTTCCTCTTTATTTAATGTTTCACCAACAGTATTAACTTCAACAAAAACTACATCTCCAAGCTCGCTTTGAGCAAAATCAGTTATTCCAACATAGGCATTATCACCATTTATACGAATCCATTCGTGATCGTTTGTGTACTTTAAATTTTCTAATACGTTCATAATATTATGTTTTAAAAAAAAGTTTGTTATTTTAAAACACAAACTTACAGTATTTTTATTTAAATCAAAATTTTTTTTATTAACACACACAAAAAAACTTTTTATAATATTAAAAAAACTAAGATCATTGCAAAAAGTATGTTTTAATAATTTTGTTATTAAATCTCAAATTTTTTTTTAGATTTTTATATTAATTCATCAAAATTTAGTCAATTTATTAATGAATATTGTACCGTATGCACCCTATTTTGGGTGTTTTTCCCTTTATTTTGACAATTAGACACAATAATATCCCAGATGTTTGATATAAAATTGCAATAGCCTCCATTAAATGCCGAGTGTGCATTTTTGCTAGTCCAATATATCTGGCTGTTCCTCCACTAAACCATCTTCTTATTGAACCAAAAGTTCGTTCTACAATATATCTTGTTTTACTAATAAGTTTGTTAAACTTTAATTCTCCTTCTGTTAATGATTTATTCTTTAGAGTTTTTAACATAATGAGATTGAGACCGTTGCAAG
>MEOD01000103.1:49730-79599 GCA_001768555.1 Bacteroidetes bacterium GWF2_29_10 | reverse complement strand
ATCTAAAATTTTTACAAGACACATTTTTTTAGTACCCAGACACACAAATTGGGGGTGGTATCGTAACTTAAAGGCGAAGTAAAGGCGAAGTAATAGAATGTAACGTGGTGAAAATCAGACAATTTGCTCAAATTATATAATTGCTTGATTTTAAGTGTTTTATCTTGTGGTGGTTTCAGTTTATGATAAAAAGTAAATAAGCCTCTAAATATTAGGAGTAATAAGTTTTTTTACATTAGATTTATCATCACATTCTTTTAATAAGGAATTAATGTTTTGATTAAAAATAGGATGAATTAGTTCTCCAGCAATTTGGCTTAATGGTTTTAGGACAAACATTCTTTTGTGAAGTAATTTGTGAGGCACAGTAAGGTTTGGAGTATTAATTATCATATTGTCAATAAATAATATGTCAATATCAATAATTCTATCAGACCATTGTGTTTCATTTTTTATTCTGCCATTTGCCAATTCTATATTTTTTATGTATTCTAATAAATCTTCCGGCTTTAGTAATGAGGCTATTTCAATTGCTATATTGTAAAACATATTATTAGAACTAAAACCCCATGGTTCAGAGATATAAAACGAAGAACGATTTAAAATAACACCAACATTGTTTTCAATTTCTTCAATACATTTGTTGATTACATTGATTGAATTACCTATGTTGCTCCCTAAAAGTAAATAATATTTTTTCAAAGCTTTATATTTTATTTGTATTATTTGATTTATAATTTTCTATTAAACTAATTATTTTATCAATTATTTCTTTATCCGACATTTGATTGCAAATAATTATTTCATCTGCTTTTTCATAATAGTAAGAACGTTTTTGTAACAAATCATTTATCGTATAATTTAAGTTTTCATCTGTTGTTAAACTTATTATTGGTCGTTTATCCTTTCCGTATTTTAATCTGCGTTCAAGAATATCAGTATTTAATTTTAAATATATACTTAATCCAGTATTTTTAATTACTTTTATATTGTTTTCTTCGCAAGGAAGGCCACCTCCTGTAGATATTATTACATCTTTAGTATAAACCTTTTCTCCTATTTTATTAATAATATCGGCTTCTAAACTTCTAAATGCAGCTTCTCCTAATTCTTCAAATATTGATTTTATTGATAAGTTTGATTCTTTTGTGATAATTTTGTCTGTATCAATAAAATCAATACCAAGTATTTTTGCAACCTTTTGTCCAAGTGTACTTTTCCCACAACCCATAAAACCTATTAAATATACTTTCATTATAATTTCTCTTTGTATTAACCAAAAATTTAAAACAATATAATTTCTTTTATAATATCCTCTCCAAGTTTTTTGTTTAAATTATTTATTATTACTGTTTTTGAATAGCTTAATTCATTTCTAAGCATAGAATTTTTCAATTTAATAAATAACTTTCCATTGTTAAAACTTATAGCTTCCGTTTCATTCATTATAAATTCGCCCATTTCTTCCTCCCATAATCGTTTTATTCTAACTTGGACTAATTGCTTATTAGAGCTGTATTTTTTGAAAAACAACTCTAATGCATCTTTGAATGTTATAATATTTCCTTGTCCCATTATTTTTTTTTACAATACAAACCTACATAATTTTATTTAAATGCAAAAATTTAATAACTTTTTAACAAAAATATAATTAATCCTATTAAAAAAATATTTGGCAGTTATACGAAAAAGCTGTTAATTTGTATATAAATTAAAATTGTTATGGATATAGGTAATATTATTTATGTGTTAGTTTTTATAGCCGTATTGGTTATAAAAGCTTATGAAAGCAATAAAAAAAAACAAAAGAAAGTTCTTTCTAAGCAACAAAATACAGAAGGAAAGGAGATAAATGAACCCCCTACAACAATAAAAAAAATAGAAGATATATTTAAAGAGATATTTAATGATGGTTCTAATGATGATGTGTATGAGTCAGAAGAGCAAGAAGTTGTAAAGCAAACAATTCCAGAAAGCAATCAATCAAAACCTATTATTAAAAGTGAAAAAGCAAAATTCAGTTACGATGATATTGCGCCAGAAATTAATTCTTACGAAACATCTCCAAATACCAGTGAACTTAATAATATGGAGAAGTTTGAATTAGATGAGATGAACGATGCTATAAAGAAATCCTACGATAATAATAACACATATATAAGTGGATTAATGAAAGACTTTGACATTAAAAAAGCATTTATATACAGTCAGATTTTTGAAAGAAAATATTGAATAATTAAATGAAAATTGCTCTTGCTCAACAAAACTTCCATGTTGGAAATATAGAATTTAACAAACAAAAAATAATCCAATCAATTATTAAAGCGCAAAATGCTGAAGTTGATTTAATTGTTTTTTCAGAATTGGCTATTTGTGGATATCCACCGAAGGATCTGTTATTGCATGATTCTTTTATAACAAAATGCTTGTTGGCAGTAGAAGATTTAAAAGAATACAGCAAGAACATAGGAATAATAATAGGAGCTCCGTCAGTAAATAAAACGGGTAAAGGAAAAAAACTATATAATTCTGCTTATTATATTTATGAAAACAAAATACAGAAAATTATAAATAAATCGTTACTTCCTACTTACGATGTTTTTGATGAATACAGATACTTTGAACCGGCAAAAGAAACAGATATTATTGTTCATAAAAATACAAATATTGCTTTAACAATTTGTGAAGATATATGGAATGTTGATAAAAACTTGATTTATCAATATAATCCTTTAGATGATTTATCATTAAAACAACCTCTATTTGTAATAAATATTGCTGCATCCCCATTTAGTTATAACCAAAGAGATGAGAGAGAAAATATAATAAGAACTAATTGTGAGAAATATAATACTCCTTTATTTTATGTAAATCAAATAGGTGCAAATACAGAACTCATATTTGATGGAGAATCTATAGTTGCAAATAAAGAAGGAAAAATAGTTTGCAAACTAAATAGTTTTGAAGAAGATTTTAGAACATTTATTATTGATAATAATGCAACAATAAACATAGAAAAAGAAGATAAAGGAGAACAATTCAATAATAAAATTTCTTTAATTACAGAAGCCCTAGTTTTAGGTATTAAAGATTATTTTGGAAAGAGCCATTTAAAAAGAGCTATACTTGGTTTATCTGGTGGAATAGACTCGGCAGTTACTTTGGTGCTAGCTGTTAAAGCATTAGGCAATGAAAATGTTAAAGCGATATTATTACCTTCCGCTTTTTCAAGCGATCATTCGGTGAATGATGCTGTAGCGTTATGCGAAACTATGAAAGTTGATTATGAAACTATTAATATAGAACAGCCATTTCAAAGCTTTATGAATATACTAGACCCTTATTTTGCTAACAAACCTTTTGATATTACAGAAGAAAATATGCAAGCTAGAGTAAGAGCACTTATATTGATGTCCTTTTCTAATAAATTTGGGTATATATTATTAAATACTAGCAATAAAAGCGAAGTAGCTGTTGGTTATGGTACGCTTTATGGAGATATGTGTGGAGGACTATCTGTTATTGGAGATGTTTATAAACAAGATGTTTGTAAAATGGCAGAATACATAAATAAAGATAAAGAAATCATTCCAATAAACACAATAATAAAACCACCCTCAGCTGAACTCCGTCCAGACCAAAAAGACTCTGATTCATTACCTGAATATGACATTCTTGACAAAATACTTTTTAAATATATAGAAGAAAATAAAAATATTAAACAAATTACTGATGAAGGATTTGATGAGAATATTGTCAAAAAGGTAATTCGCTTAGTTAACATTAATGAACATAAAAGGCATCAAGCTGCACCTATATTAAGAGTATCACATAAAGCCTTTGGTAGTGGAAGGTGTATGCCGATTGTTGCGGACTATAACTTTTTTTATTAACAACTTATTAACAAGAAGTGTTAATAAGTTTCGCAAACTCTTATAGCCATTTTCTGTATAAATGCTTACATTTGCATTGTAAAAAATTGGACCATTATAGATAATGAATAATATAGACAAATATATAAGAGAACTGCTTTTTCACTATGATTGTGTTATAATTCCTCGTTTTGGAGGATTTGTTGCTAATCCATTATATACTAGGATAAATAACATTCAAAATATGTTTTATCCTCCATCAAAAAATATAGGATTTAATTCAGATTTAAAGATTAATGATGGATTGCTAGCATCTTACATTAGTAATATTGAAAATATAGCATATAGCGAAGCCCTTATTAATATTGAAAATATTACTAATGAATGGGTTAAAAGATTGGAGCTAGGCGACAAAGTAATTCTTATTAACATAGGCTCTTTCTCTTATGATTTGGAAAAGAAAATACAATTTGAACCAAATGTGTTGTCAAATCTTTGTTTAGATTCTTATGGTCTTCCTGTTTTTCAAGCGATACCTGTTACTCAAGGAAATAAAGAGGACGCAATAAGAAAGCATATTAATGAGGGAAAAAGAATTATTATATCACAAAATAATAAAACGAGCAAAAGCAGAAAGCTTCTCAAACTTCTTTACTTATTGCCTGTTTTTTTACTAATAGGATTGGGTATAGTTAATTATGATAAAATAAACAACACTAACTTTGATATAGCAAGCTTAAATCCCTTTAAGGTGTCAAACAATGGAACATCCATTGTTGAAAGCACAAGCACAGTAAAAACTGAAAGTGTTTTAGCAGACCAAAAAGAATCAGTTGTAAAGACTTCTGAAGAGCAACTAGATAGTAATATAGCAGAAGAAACAGAAACAAGCGCAACTATTTCTAAAGAAGATACAAAAGAGGAAGACGTACAGCTTGAAGTTACAAAGGTTGAGAGTAATAAAGAAAACATCGCGAATATTAACAAAAAATATTACATCATTAGTGGTTGTTTTAGAGAAATGGATAATGCGAAGCAATATGTTAAAGAAATACAAGATAAGGGTTATAATGCCTTTATTGTGGATAAATCACCAATTGGTTTGCTTAGGGTTGCAATAGCAGGAACAGATGATTATGCTTTTGCAATAAATAATTTAAATATTTTAAAAGCAACATTTGATGGAGCTTGGTTATTAACAAAATAAGACATTTTATCCGTGGCAAAAAGAAAACTTCAAAGGTTTGCCGAAATAGATACCTTCACCAACGTTTTGCAACCTACTTATAAGGAATTATTAGACGGTTTACCTATAAAAGGTAGATGGAATAAGGATTTTTTTCAGAACGATAATCCTATTGTTTTAGAATTAGGTTGTGGCAAAGGAGAATATGCAATTGGATTGGGCAAAGAATATCCTAATGTAAATTATATAGGAATTGATTATAAGGGTTCTAGGCTTTGGCTTGGGGCAAAAATAGCAAATGTGGATGGATTAAATAATATAGCATTTATAAGGAGCCGTGTAGATCAAGTTGAACATTGTTTTGGAAGCAATGAAGTTGATGAAATATGGATTACATTTCCAGACCCTCAAGAACAAGATTCGAGAATGAGAAAAAGGTTAACACATCCTTTGTTTTTAGATAGGTATTCGAAAATATTAAAAAAAGGAGGGTCTCTTAACCTTAAAACAGACAATGATATTTTCTTTGAATATTCTCTAGAAATATTGCGAACTCTTAACCATAATATAGTTTTTTATACAAGAGACTTATATAATGAGTCTGTTAATGATAAAGTTGATTTAGACAAAATCAGGGGAATCAAAACATATTATGAGAATAAATTCCTGCAAGAGAACAAAACAATAAAATACCTTGTTGCAAAGCTTAATTAATACTAACTAATTTATGTTATCATTTGCAGAATCAGTATATGAAATAGTAAAATTAATTCCTAAAGGACGAGTTACTAGTTATGGTGCGATAGCAAAATGTCTTGGAGCCTCTAAATCAGCTCGTTTAGTTGGATATGCATTGAATCAAGTAAAGAACAATCTTGATGAAATTCCAGCGCATCGGGTTGTTAATCGAAAAGGTCTTTTGACAGGGAAGTTTCATTTTGAAGACGTTTTCAAAATGGAAGATCTATTACGTTCAGAAGGTATTATTGTAGAAAATAATCAAATTCAAAACTTTGAAAGTGTTTTTTGGGAACCATATAATTTAATTGACAATTAAAACTATATTGCCTTGCAATGACTTTCTTTTTAATTATAATATTAGTTTAGAAATGTTTTTTAGAGGGAAATTATTTACTTCATGTTTTTTTGTGGTGTTGTGTATTTGGTAGGGCATTTTAGTAGAAGTTTTTTTGCAAAGAATTTATTGTTGGAAAAGTATCCATTAAGAACTACTTTGTCTGTTTTTTTGAATTCGGGAGATATTTTTCCATAATGTATTACAGGTATTGATTTTCCGAGTTTGTCAATAGCATTGAATGAAATGCTGTCATTATTTATTATAATTTCTTTAGATTTATCAATGTTTGCTATTATTTGGAATGATTTGTTAGGGTTTTGAATTGCTTTATCAAAATCGGCATATTGATCAGTTTGGAATATAGTGCTAGCTGTAATGAGTAATACTATGAGAATAAAGATAAAAATGATTAGTTTATGTTGTATTTTTATTTTCATCTAAGTTTTTGAGTTTCTTATTTAAGTTGTTAATTTTTCTTTGGAGATAATACATCCAAGATGCAATTAAAAGAAATATAATTAATAGTATTAGAGCTACTACAAACCAAAGAGTATTGTCAATCATTTTACCATTTTTTAAATATAAAAAATACTGCAAGTATAATAAAAATAAATCCAACTAAATAGTTCCATTTGAATTCTTCTTTTAGATACAGAATGGAAAAAACAGAAAAAACAATTAAGGAAATAATTTCTTGTATTGTTTTTAGTTGAGTTGCAGAATATGTTGCATGCCCTATTCTGTTTGCAGGAACTTGAAAGCAATATTCTACGAAGGCAATTAACCAAGATATTAAAATAACTTTATAAAGACTAACTTCTTTGAATTTTAGATGCCCATACCAAGCAATAGTCATAAATATATTAGAAATGACTAATAAAATAATTGTTCGCATTATTTGGCTTAATTATTAAATGTCTAGCTTCAAATCTGTTATTATGTTTGAGATTTTATTGTTTAGACTTTCAATTTTGTTGTAGTAATTGTCAGATTGTTCAAAACTAGAGTTAACACTGAAGTAGAATTTAATTTTAGGTTCAGTGCCAGATGGTCTGACAGATATTTTGCTACCATCAGCAGTAAAATACTGCAAAACATTTGATTTCTCTAAGTTTATTTTTTTCTTTTCACCAGTAATAATGTTAGTCTCGGTTAAAGTCAAATAATCTTTTATTGTTATAAGTTTAGATTTATTGATAGTTTCAGGAGGATTAAGTCTATAGTTATCCATCATTAGTTTAATTTCGGCTAATCCATCAATACCTTTTTTCGTTATTGACAGTAATCTTTCGATATATAGTCCATATTGTTTATATATGTCAATTAGTATATCGAACATAGTTTTTTGATTTTCTTTAGCCCATGCGACTATTTCAGATATAATAAAGCAAGCACTAATTGCATCTTTGTCACGAACATCATCACCGATTAGATATCCGTAACTTTCTTCGCATCCTGCAATAAATCTTTTTGTTGTTTCATTGACACGAATTACTTCAGCAATATATTTGAATCCTGTAAGTACATCAATGTATTCTACATTGTTTTTTTTTGCAATTTTTTCTATTATTTCAGAAGTAACAATTGTAGATACGATATAGTCATTATCTTTTAAAAGGTTGTTTTTTTTGTATTGAGTTAGGATATAATGCATAATTATAGCCCCTGTTTGATTTCCATTAAGCAGAATAAATTCTCCTTTATTGTTTTTTATTGCAATACCTACACGATCAGCGTCAGGATCTGTAGCCATAACGATGTCCGCATCAATTTCTTTAGCTTTTATTAAAGCTAATGTAAGAGCTTCGCCTTCTTCAGGATTAGGAGATTTAACTGTAGGGAAGTTTCCGTCGTTGATGTCTTGTTCTTTAATAGTATGAATATTTTTAAATCCAGCAGCTTTTAAGCATCTAGGAACAAGTATTGACCCTGTACCATGAAGTGCGGAATAAACTATTTTTATATTATTGTGTTTTTGTATTAATTGAGGAGAAATAGACAGTTTAAGAATATCTTTAATGTATGAATCGTCTAAATCTTTTCCAATGATATTTATTTTAGACTGGTCAGCATTAAATTTTACATCATCAATGTTACTTATTTTTGCAACTTCGTTTACTACATTTTTATCGTGAGGGCTAACTAATTGAGAACCATCATTCCAATAAGCTTTGTATCCGTTATACTCTTTAGGGTTATGAGAAGCAGTAATAACAACACCTCCCATACAACCTAATTTTCTGATAGTGTAAGATAATTCAGGAGTTGGTCGTAATGTTTCAAATAAATATGCAGTGAATCCGTTAGCAGAGAATACGTTTGCTGTTGTTTGTGCAAATAGTTTGCTATTATTTCTGCAATCGTAAGCAATAGCAACTTTTATATCTTGATTATTAAATTCTTTCTTAAGATAGTTTGCAAATCCTTGAGTTGCCATTCCAACGGTATATATATTCATTCTGTTTGTTCCTACGCCCATAATCCCTCTTAGTCCCCCAGTTCCAAATTCAAGGTTTTGATAAAAAGATTCATTTAATTCTTTTTGATTATTTTGAATTAAATGTTCTACTTGCTTTCTTGTTTCAGTATCAAATTTATCATTTAACCAAATTTTTGCTCTATCTAAAATTGCTTGATTGTTCATGACGTATTAAATTATTAAAGAAAAAATAAAAAGTAGTTTCAAAATTTATTGTTTACAAATATACGTTATTTTTTTTAATTGTATATGTGTAATTGAAAAAAGATGGGTTAAGAAAAAATATTAATTGAGTTGGAAATAAAATTGTTACAAAGTTTTTTTATAAAAAATAAAAAATATTTTTAATCTCATGCAACCTTTGAGCAAGAATTATTGTCTTGTATAAAAAAGCGAACTAAAATAATAAAAATATTAAAGAAGCTCGTTAAAAACAACATAAATACATAGCTTATGTTTTAGCTCGGATGACTCGTTCATTCGAGCTTTTTTTTCGACAGAAAACAATCATTGCACATTATTCTTATTATATATCTTAATAAAATTATTTATATTTGCGAAATAAATATTTTTAAAGACATCGAATTAATAAAAAAATGAAATTAAAAATAAATTCATGCAACCTTTTTCCTTTTAATATTGTCTATATGTTTATAAACAAAGTTACAATTAAATGTTAAATAACGAGCAACAAATAATTGAACGATGTCAAAATAATGATAGTCAGGCTCAGTTTGAGTTGTATAAACATTTTTCGACAAAAATGTATGCAATCTGTCTTCGTTATGTAAAGCATCGAGAAGAAGCTGGCGATATATTGCAGGAGAGTTTTATTAAGGCATTTGAGAAGCTTAATGAGTTTAAATTTAATGGTTCTTTTGAAGGTTGGTTAAAAAGATTAGTAATAAATACGGCAATAAATTACTATCATACAACAAATCGTCATTTTATGGAGGATATTGCAGATATAAATATTGATAATTATGAAAATATGAATGAAACAATAACTTCCGATATATCACACAAGGAACTTTTAAAAACAATACAGGAATTGCCAGAAGGATATAGGTTTGTGTTTAATCTTTATGTTTTAGAGGGATATAGTCATAAAGAAATTGGAGAAATTTTAGATATTACTGAAAACACCTCTAAGTCGCAATTATCAAGAGCAAGAAAAATATTACAGGACAAAATAATGAACCTGAAAAAAATAAATTATGAAAATGCAAGGTAACCCAATAGATGATATCTATAAAAAAGTTTTTGAGGGATATGAAGAATCTCCTCCAGATTCTATATGGACAAACATAAAAGAGTATTGCATTGCTCATCCAAACCCAAATGATTTAAACACCCCTGATAGTTCAGCAAATAATGTTGATGGATCAAACCATGTAGATTCTAGTAATATAGATCCAAGTAATGTAGATGTAAACAGTGTTACTAGTAATTTTTCAAATGCTGCAAATACTCCAATTTTGGAAACAGGTAAAATATCTAATAGTGCTAATAATATTTTTCATAGTACAAATAATATACTAACAACAACAACAAAAGCCGTTAAAGTAATTTCATTAAAATCAAATATTATAAATTCAGTTATAGGAGCTACAAAAATAAAATTAAGTATAGCAGCAATAAGTGGTTGCATAGCTGTTGGAGGAGGAGTATCTTATGTTGCATATAACTTAATAAATGAAAGCTTAGAGCCTACTAAAATAGAACAGTATGCAGAAAATACATTAATAGGAAATCAAGATGCCAATAATTTTGTATTAATAGACAGCTTAGCAGAAAACAATTCGCCAGAAGAAGGTATTGAAGAATATCATAATAAAAATAACAAGGGTCCTATTAATTATGAACTTATTGAGGATGTAAATAATGTATCAATTATAGATGATAATACTAGTTCATATAATGGGAAATTAGCTAAAAATAAAAATGTTAAGCTTATAAATGGAAAAAAAATAAAATCAAAAAAAGAAAGAATAAAATTAGATTTTTTTGCTAATAAGAATATTTGGTTTAGAAAGAATAATATATCAAAAGAGAAAAGTCTTAAGATAAAAGAAGAAAATGCGCAAGAACTTTTAGTAGCGGATAAAACCCATTCGCAAAAGAGTAAGATTTCAAAAGAAAAGATTTCTAAAACAAAAGAAGAAAATGCGCGAGAACTTTTAGCAGTGGATAAAACCCATTCACAAAAGAGTAAGATTTCAAAAGAAAAGATTTCTAAAACAAAAGAAGAAAATGCGCAAGAACTTTTAGTTAAGAATGGCAATAATGCAGAACAAAAAACTATACTAAAAGATGAGAATATAATCAGCAATGATTTGAATAGTACAATTAAGGGTAATAATGAATCTGATTTATTGAAAAATAAAGAAGTAATAATTTCTAATGAAAAAATAGACAAAAAAGAAATTGATATTGCAAACGAATTATCAGATAAAGAAATAATAAGTATTTCGGACGAACAAATACATAAAATATTAAAAAAGAAACAAAGTAGATACTTAATTCAAGATTTAATAATAGAAACGCCTGATGCTTTAAATAATGTAGATGCAATAGAAGCAAATAGTCAAAAACGTTTTGATAATTATTCTCTTATGTTGGTTGGCAACATAGGCAATGTTTCAAATAAAGAAAATCCTTTCAAACAAAGTTTTACATATTATTCAAGAGGTGGCGGTTTTGTACTTAATACTAGAAAATTGGATTATTCAATAGCTTTTAAATTAATGTACTTTAAGAATAGTCAAAATATTGTTAATGAATCAATAAATCGTATGGTTAATTTTAAATTTAGATATGTTCAAGTTCCATTAATGATCACTTATAAATTTTATTTACAACCATTTACTCTAGGATTTTCAACAGGATTTGAAGGAAGTTATCTTTATAATCAGAAAAATCATTCAAAATATCTATATAACATATATCCTGATGCTAAACTAGAATCATACGCCAATAAATATGCATTATCTAATGACTATCATATCGTTATAGATAATGATATTTTTAAACGAATAACATTGTCTGTTTCTGGGTATTATAAAATTTATCTTAAAACGTATTGGGAAACCACAAGGAAATCAGAGAGCTTAGGGGCACAAATGGCATTGAAAGTGAAATTCTAAATTAAAATGTTTTTATAGCATAATTGATTGATTTTAAAATGTTTGAAACGTTAAATTCCAGTTATTCTTTGACAGTAAGTGTTAATAGGAAGGATTAAAAGAAGTGTTCAAGTGTATAGAGTTTGCAACTCTTAAATATTCTAGTGAATAAATAGTTTTATAGATGTAATTTTAAGAAAGGTTGATAAAGAAGAGAAAACAATCATGATACCAAATTTAAGTTATAAAATTGATTTTTAAATTATTTGTGGATATTGGTTTTTTGAAAAAATGTTTATGATGGTAATTAATTAAATTGTATCTTTGTAGTGTTTTTATTTTATTGATTTTTGAATCTATTAATGGGGCTGTCTGGATTTGACAGCGTGGATAGTGAAATGTAAGCATGCCGAGTGTTGTAGATGTGACTCGTTAATCTCTATTTGCAAGCCTTCAAATGGCGAAAACAACAATTACGCTTTCGCTGCTTAGTTTAGAATTAGGTAGTTAGCCAGTTCGATTAGTGGTTTCTCAATCTGCTAATTATGTGAACTGTCATAATATTGAGATAGTTAGAGTAAAGCTTCGGTACTTTGGCGAAATTAAGGAGATAAGGAATAAATCGGCCAGTCTTTGAGCCTGCTTATTTTCGAAAATTAATCATGGACTAAGCATGAAGAAAGCATTTTAATAGCATGTTTGGACGAGGGTTCGAATCCCTCCAGCTCCACAATATTTTGTCTAAGCACAAAATAAAATTTCGTAGGGATAATATTATTGTAGAAATAAATGATCGAAGCAATATCTTAAGACTCTATCCAATTAAGTATGTAAACTAAAAAGTCCCATTTATTAATATTTTAATATTATAAAAAAAACATCCTTGATTTTTCTTTCTGATAATGCCAACTCGGCAAATACTGTTTGTGGTATTATTTCTGTTTTCATGCTAATTAATATACAAAATCACCTACTACAATAAACTGTTAATTTATTATTTCTTGATATTTTGCCCTTGTAGCGGTTTCTAATCACAAACTTCCCCTCTTCTAGCTTTATTCCATTTTGAAAATGGATTTTTGTTTGATTTTGATATTATTTTAGAAAATCAATGTTAATTTTCTCATGCAAAACGATCTGTGCGTGTTATATAACTTAAAATTAATACTTTGTTGAAAATATTATGTTCTTTTTATTTAAGACGTGATTGCTTATAAAATATAATTTAAAGAATGGCGTTATAATATTACACTGAAGTTATAATATAAGTTGATGATAATAATTGATAATGTTAATTCGTAATTTGCATCATAATTATTACCTTTGCAAAAAAAAAGTTGCCAACAAATGAGGATACTTTTGTTATAAATACGATAGTAAATGGGATGTAAAGAAGTTACAATAATAAAATATAATGCAGGAAATGTTTTTTCTATGCAGTCAGCATTAGAACGACTGGGAGTTAAAGTAACTTTAAGTGATAGAGAAGATGTTATTTTAAATTCAGAAAGGGTTATTTTTCCTGGAGTAGGTCAGGCAGCTTCTGCAATGTCTTACTTAAAATCAAAGGGATTAGATAATGTTATAAAACAGATAAAGGTTCCATTTCTTGGGGTGTGTCTTGGTATGCAATTGCTGTGTAGCTCTTCGGAAGAGGGGGATGTTAATTGTTTGGGTATTATAAATGCAAAAGTAAAGAAGTTTATAGGCAAAGAGAAAATTCCGCATACGGGTTGGAATAATGTGAAAATTAAGGATAATGTTTTGTTTGAAGGCATAAGTGAATTAGATTATTTTTATTTTGTGCATAGTTATTATGCAGAGAAGACAGAATCTACGATAGCAGAATGTGATTATATAAATATTTTTAGTGCGTCTATAAATAAAGATAATTATTATGGAGTGCAGTTTCATCCAGAGAAATCAAGTTATTCAGGAGCCAAAATATTAGCTAATTTTATAAATATATAAGCAATGATAAATATATTTCCAGCCATTGATATTATTGATGGTAAATGTGTAAGGTTGACAAAAGGAGATTATAATTCAAAGAAAATTTATGAGTATTCACCTTTGGATATGTCAAAATTTTATGAGGATAATGGTTATAAATTTTTACATTTAGTGGATCTTGATGGAGCAAGATTAAAAAGGCCTCAAAACTTAAGAGTTCTTGAAAAAATAGCAACACAAACAAAACTCGAAATAGACTTTGGAGGAGGTATTAGAAATGAAGATGATATGCGAATAGTTTATGATTCAGGAGCGACAAAGGTAAATATAGGTAGTCTTGCAGTTGAGGATAAAGAAAAAATAGAAGTGTTTTTGAAATGGTTTGGAAGAGATTACATTATTATATCTTCTGATTCCAAAGATAGAAAAATAAAAATTTCAGGATGGCAAGAAGAAGGTGGGGTTGAGATATTTGATTTTGTTGAAGAAATGAGAGAATTAGGTATTCAATATTTTTCATGCACAGATATTGATAAAGATGGAATGCTTAATGGAATTTCAATAGATTTTTACAGAGAGTTAATGGAGAGAAATCCGACTAGCTCTATTATTGCTTCAGGTGGAGTTAGTAATATAGATGAAATACATGCGCTTGATAAAATGGGAGTTTTTGGAGTAATAATTGGGAAAGCATTTTATGAGGGGAAAATTAATCCAAAGGAATTGGCAAAAGAGTTTAAATTATGTTAGCAAAAAGAATTATTCCATGCCTTGATATTAGAGATGGTAGAACTGTTAAGGGGATAAATTTCGAAAATATAAAAGATGCGGGAGATCCTGTTGACTTAGGATATTATTATTCTTGTGAAGGTGCGGATGAATTAGTTTTTCTTGATATTACAGCAACAATAGAAAAAAGAAAAACCTTTGTAGAATTGGTCAAGCGAATAGCTTCAACAATAAATATTCCTTTTACAGTTGGAGGAGGAATAAATAGTATAAACGATATTGATGTATTACTTAATTCTGGAGCAGATAAGGTGTCGATAAATAGCTCTGCAGTTAGAAATCCGGAGATAATAACTCAAGTTGCAAATACATTTGGAAGTCAATGTTGTGTTATAGCAATAGATGCGAAGTTTGAAGAAGGCACTTGGTTTGTATATTTAAATGGAGGACGATTAAAAACAGAAAGAAATTTGCATGATTGGGCAAAGGAAGCAGAAGATAGAGGTGCTGGCGAAATATTGTTTACATCAATGAATAACGATGGGACTAAAAATGGGTTTGCTATTGAAGCATTGAAAGAACTTGCTGTTAAAAGAAAGATTCCTATAATCGCATCAGGAGGAGCAGGAACAATGGAACATTTTGAAGATGTTTTTAAAAACGCAAATGTCGATGCAGCATTGGCTGCCAGCATATTTCATTATAATGAGATAAATATAAAAACATTAAAAGATTTTTTACGTAAAAGGGAAATAATTGTTAGATAAAAAAAGCAGCTTTATTATGTTTGAAAACGAAAATACTTTAATTCCTGCGATAATTCAGGATGCAACAACAAAGAATGTTCTTATGCTTGGATACATGAATAAAGAAGCATTTGAAAAAACAAAAACGGAAAAAACAGTTACATTTTTTAGTAGATCAAAAAATAGACTTTGGACAAAAGGAGAAACATCAGGAAATTTCCTTAAAGTTCATGACATTGCAACGGATTGTGATAATGATACAATTCTAATAAGAGTTATACCTACAGGTCCTGTTTGCCATAATGGAACAGATACTTGTTTTAATGGGACAAATAAGGCCGATGTCAACTTTATTGAATACTTAGAAGATATTATAAAGAAAAGAATAAAGGAAAACTCTCCAGATTCTTATACTTGCAGGATACATAAAAAGGGAATTAATAAAATAGCTCAAAAAGTAGGAGAAGAGGCTGTAGAATTAATAATAGAAGCAAAGGATAGTAATGATAATTTATTTGTTAACGAAGCAGCAGATTTGATGTATCATTATCTTCTTCTTCTTACAGCAAAAGGTTTTTCAATTAAGGATGTTGCCGAAATATTAAAAAAACGACACAAATAAATAAGCTACACTTAATCGTATTTTTTGTTTTGTTTTACATTTTAGCAGGAACATCTATTCCTAGCATGCCCATACATTCTTTAATTAAATGCCCGACAGATATAGAAATAGTCAATCTACTATTCCTTATATTTTCCTCGGCCTTTAATATTGGAAATTCATGATAAAATTGATTAAAGGTCTTTGCTAATTCATAAACGAAATTGGCAATTAAAGCAGGACTATGTTCTTTTGCAGCTTCTTGTAATATTTTAGGATAATCATAAACAAGTTTTATTAGCTCTCTTTCCTTATTAATGTTAGAGCTATTTTCTTCCGTTATGATTACTTTATTGTTCCATTTCACATTACTACTAGTATTCTCATCATTTAAATAAGAATAAGCCGCCCTACCCTTCCCTAGCAGAGAATTTATTCTAGCATAAGTATATTGAATAAAAGGCCCTGTATTGCCATTAAAGTCAATAGATTCAGCAGGGTTAAATAGTATTTTCTTTTTAGGGTCAACTTTTAAGATGTAATACTTTAGGGCACTAAGTCCTATTTGTTTATAAAGCTTTTCAGCTTCTTCCTCTGTGAAACCTTCTGTTTTCCCTAGTTCTAGAGTCTTTTGCTTTGCTGTTTGAATCATTTCTTCAATTAAATCGTCAGCATCAACAACTGTTCCCTCGCGTGATTTCATTTTGCCTTCTGGGAGCTCAACCATGCCATAAGATAAATGATATATATATTCAGCCCAACTAAATTCTAGCTTCTTGTTTAATATAAGCTTTAATATTTGGAAATGATAATCCTGTTCATTCCCAACAACATAAATCATCTGGTCGGGATTATATTCATTATGTCTAGCAACAGCAGTTCCTAAGTCCTGAGTAATATAAACAGAAGTTCCATCACTTCTTAAAAGAACTTTTTCATCTAAACCATCAGCACTTAAATCAACCGCTATAGCTCCATCATCTCTTTTATAAAACTTATTCTGCTTTAATCCTAATTCAACTAATTCTTTGCCTTTTAAATATGTCTCTGATTCTTTATATATATTGTCAAACTCTATTCCTAAGCTGTTATATGTTTTGTTAAAACCTTCGTAAACCCAACTATTCATCATTTCCCAAAGTTTTCTTACATCATTATCTCCTTCCTCCCATTTCTTTAGCATATTTTGAGCTTCTTTAATTAATGAAGCTTCTTTTTTTGCCGTTTCAATATCCATTCCTTGATCTTGCAACTCTTTTATTTGCTTTTTATATTCTGAGTCAAATTTAATGTAATACTTACCCACAAGAAAATCACCCTTTAACGCAGATGTTATAGGAGTTTCACCATTCCCCCATAATTTCCAAGCAAGCATTGATTTGCAAATATGAATACCTCTATCATTAACTAAATTTACTTTTACAACTTCATTTCCTGCTTTTTCTAATATTTTGGCTACAGAATCTCCAAGCAAATTATTTCGGATATGCCCAAGATGTAAAGGCTTATTGGTATTTGGAGAAGAAAATTCTATTACTACTTTATTTTTTTTATTGTTGTTGTTATTGTCTGATTTATTAATGGAATTCTGAACAAAATCATTAATATAGTCCTCCCAGTAATTATTACTAATGGTTAGATTTAGAAATCCTTTGATTACATTAAATTTTCCAATCACACCATTAGAGTTTTCAGTTAAATATCCTCCTATTTTATTTGCTGTAATATCTGGTGTTTCTTTAGAATATTTTAAAAAATTAAAAATATTTATAGTTAAATCTCCTTCAAATTCCTTTCTGGTTTTTTGAATATAAGCTGAAATATTATCATTAAAATCAGCGCTATATATATCTTTAAATGCGTTTTTTACATAATCTTCTAATAAATTTTCTATCCTGTCCATTGCTATTTTAACCTTCTTTATTTATTTAATACTATTTTTAAAACAAAAGTATTGATTTTATTGAATATCTGTAATATTTTTTTTGAATACCAATGATGTAATAACAGATATTGCTAAAGTCAAAGCAACAACAATTAGAGAAATATCAGATTCTATTTTATAAAAATCAGCAATAACCATTTTTACTCCAATAAATGTTAAAATAAAAGCAATCCCATACTTTAAATAATGGAATACGCCAATCATATTCGCTAATAGAAAATAAAGCGAACGCAAGCCTAATATGGCAAAAATATTAGATGTATAAAGAATGAAAGGGTCTGTGGAAACTGTAAATATAGCAGGAATAGAATCAACAGCAAACATTAAATCGGAAGCTTCGATTACCATTACCGATACGAAAAGAGGTGTAGCAACTCGTTTTCCATTTTCAATAGAAAAGAATTTTCCATTATTAAATTTATCTGTTACAGACATAAATCGCTTAACTAATCTAATGGCAAAATTATTGGAATAATCAACTTCTTCATTATCTTCTCCTATTGCAGATTTAATCCCTGCATAAATTAAGAAAAAGCCAAAAATAAATAATATAAAATTTAGGTGTATTGATTTCCCAAATAGAGTAAATTCTGGCAGGTATGTTAGATTAATTAATTCTACACCAATAAAAATGAATAAGGCACGCATAAATATTGCTCCAATGATTCCCCAAAACAATACCTTATGTTGATATTTCTCAGGAATAGCAAAGAAATTAAATATTAATATAAACACAAATAGATTATCAATGGAAAGTGCTTTCTCTATAAGGTAAGCCGTCATGTATTCTGAGGTTTTTTGGCCTCCTAAGTATATATATATTATTCCTCCAAATAACATAGCTATAAGTATCCAGACCATGCTCCAGATAATAGCTTCTTTATTAGAAATTTTATGGGGACTTTTGTTTAATACTCCAAGGTCAAGTAATAACATTATCGTTACAAATATAAAAAATCCAATAATTAGGTGAATCTCACTTGTTAACATATTCTTTTATTGATTATTCTGTTTCTAATTTTATGCAAACTTAATTAAAAAATAATTATCAAATTAATACTATCCTAAATAATTATTACGCTCTAACATTTAGGTACTATTAAAAATAAAAGAAGAGAAGCAATTGCTCACTTCTCTTCAAAAACTAACAACATTGTTGCTAATATTATTTTTTTAATTCTGTATAATATTTAAAGAAATAAGGAATGGTTTCTATTCCTTTAATAAAATTAAATATACCAAAATGCTCGTTTGGAGAGTGAATAGCATCAGATTCTAATCCCCAACCCATTAAAATAGTTTTTACACCTAATTCTTTTTCAAAAAGAGCTACAATAGGAATACTCCCTCCACTTCTTGTTGGAATAGGTTTTTTGTTAAAAGTTTTTTCAAAAGCCATGCTTGCTGCTTGAAACTCAATTCCATCTGTAGGAGACATGTATGCGTCGCCTCCATGCAGATATTCTACATCTATATGAACACTGTCAGGTGCTATATTTTTAAGATGATTAATAATTATATCTTTTATTATTTGTGGATTTTGAAATGGGACTAATCGAGTAGAAATTTTAGCATAAGCTTTTGATGGAATAACCGTTTTTGCCCCTTCGCCTGTATATCCTGACCAAATTCCATTAATATCTAATGCAGGACGTGCAGTTGTTCTTTCTTCGGTAGTATAACCTTTCTCTCCATAAATATTTTTTATACTAATTTCGTCCTTATAATCCTCTAAAGAAAAAGGAGCAGAGTTTAAAGCTTCTCGTTCTTTTTCAGTTAGATTATAAACATCATCGTAAAAACCAGGAATATTAACTTTATTGTTTTCATCAAATAAAGAATTTAACATTTTGCATAATATGTTTGCTGGGTTAGGAACACCGCCTCCATATACGCCAGAATGAAGATCCCTATCAGGACCTGTTAGTTCTATTTGAAAATAACACAAACCTCTTAATCCTACATTAATAGAAGGAACATCATTTGCAATCATACTTGTATCAGAAGCAATAATAACGTCAGCTTTAAGTTTTTCTTTATTCTGTTTGACAAAAGTTCCGATGTTGCTTGAACCAGCTTCTTCTTCTCCTTCTATTAAAAATTTAATATTGCAAGGAAGATTATTAGTTGTGGTCATAAACTCTAATGCTTTTACTTGAGTAAACATTTGTCCTTTATCATCATCAGCACCTCTTGCATAAATAATATCATTAATAACAGTAGGTTCAAAAGGAGGAGTTTTCCAAAGTTCTAAAGGTTCGGCTGGCTGGACATCATAATGTCCGTAAACAAGTACTGTAGGTAAATTTACATCTATAATTTTTTCAGCATAAACAATAGGATGTCCTTCTGTTTGTATAATTTCAACTATATCACATCCTGCTATTTTTAATTTATCTTGAAGAAATTGGGCTGCATTTAGCATATCTTGAGTGTTTTCAGGATTTGCACTAACTGAAGGTATTCTTAGAAAATCAAATAATTCATTTAAAAATCGTTGTTTATTCTCTTGAATAAAATTTTGCAATTGTTTTTCCATAATGAAATCATTTTAAGTTAAAATAAAAAAAAAGAGACGTAGCTTTATGAAAACTACGTCTCTACAAATAAAGTAATTATTTTTTTATAAAACTATTTTTTTATAAATTTTATTGTTTGATTGTTATTTTTATTATCAGTTAATTTGATAAAATACATTCCTGAAGAAATGTTGCTAACATTTATAGTATTATTAATGTTGTTTAATGATTCTGTTTTAACAATTTTACCAGTATAGTCTGATATTTGCATAACAACATTAATGTTATTGTTAATAAAATTAATGTTTAACTGATCATTTGCAGGATTTGGGAAAACGATAAAACCATCCATTTCCGAACTACTTGTAGAATTAATACCTAAGGAAGCAACTATAGAAAATGTTGAATCACTAAGATCAAATGCATTAGGATAAGATGCATCACTAATTTTAATTTTACATTCTGTGCTTAAAATATTAGGATTAAGCCAAACATAATAACCATCAGCAGCAATAGCTGAAGCAGCTATTAAAAACCATTCTCCATTAGCATTAGTTTGAAATTGGATTTTTACATTTGTAACATCTTCTGAAAGCCATTCTAGTTTTACTGGGGCACCTTTTAATATTTTTTCGCCACCATTAGGTGAACTTACTTGAATAATAGGGTTTTTAATAGTAAATTTTCCACTTTCTGCAAACATTGAAGAGTTCTTTAAATCTGTAATTTTTATTTTACAATCTTTAGAGGAAATACTTGGAGCAACCCACATATAAGAACCTGACGATGCACTTACAGAAGAAACAACTGTTTCCCAAATATTAGAATAAGAAACTGTTATAATCTCTATTTTTACTGAATCAATATAATTACTATTCCATCGAATATTTTGTGTTGTTCCTGCATATAATACAGAATTTAATTCAGGATAAACAAAAGCCAAAGAAGGAACACCTATATTAAATGCGTTTTCGCTTTCATCATAAACATTGTTTGGGAAATTTACATCTGATATTTTTATTTTATAATTGTTATCATCTTTGAAATTTGTTGGAATTGTCCATTTGTAAACATTTGTAGAATCCGATAATGTAGCAACAGATGCCACAATTGTTTGCCATGTTGTTGCATTTCCTCCAATATATTCTATTTTAACATTAGAAGTTCCATTAGAAGTCCATTTAATATCAACTGTACTTCCTACAACATTTTGCTCTCCTCCATTTAATGTAACTAAATTTATTTTTGGTATTTCTGATGATATTAAGAATTCAAAAGCATGATGTTCGAAAGGATATTCAGGATAGTCAAAATGATAACTAGACATGTAATAATCATTAAAATATACTGTACTGTCTCCATTTTCTGAAACAACTGTATCAAATGGTGTATATAGAGCCATTGTTGGTAATATATGAGAACAATTATAATCACCTGTAAATTCATTAAATGCTCCAGCCTCTTCTTCTAAAGAAAAGAATTGAACGTAATTCATGTTGTTTAGAGTGTCATTAGCTGAATAAGTATACCCTGGTTTAAAAGATACTGCACAACCTACAACACCCCATTTACCTACATTTAAGTTTGTTTTAAATGAAACATTTGACACAAAGTTATTAGCTTCCGAACTTACATCTTCTGTAGAGATAGCCACCTTTTGAATATATTTTGTAAATCCTTGTACTCCTGGTAATTTTGGTGATGTTGTATAATTAGTTTCATCCCAATCAACAAAAATATAAGGGATTTCATATTCAGTTACTTGATAGTTTGAAACCTCTGCATCTTCTATTTTCCAATATTCAAAAATTAAAGTATCGGCAATATCATCTAACCTTTCTCTTGTATAACTAAAATAAAATCCTATAGAATCAAGATTATATGGAGAAAGAACAACTTGCTCATCTCCAAAATATGAAAAAGAATTACTAAAAGGATCCATAATTGTTGCTATACTATGAACATAAGGTCGTCCCATTTCAGTTTCATAATTAATTACAGGAAGTGTATCTGGAAATAATACTTCAGAAGTATAAGCACTTTTTCCTTCTGTATAAACTGATTCTGGGAAATTATACCAATTGCTTGTTATTGCACTTTTTGTTGGTTTTGTTTTTTTAAAGCCTAGTGTTTTTATATTATCTTTTTTGATAGGTTTATAATTATACTGGGCAAATATTGTTCCTGAAATAATAAGGAACAACAAGGAAAATAGAAAAATTCTTTTCATCATTAATACGTTAGTTGTTATAAATTTTTAATTTGCAAATGTACAAGTTTTTATAAAAATAAATTTAAGAATTTAAAATTATTTTTATACACATTCAGTGTATTCTTTTTTTAAAGAATCAAAAACGTCTTTAACCGTGTTGATTTTTTCTGCTAAATACGCATTAGCTCCTGCAAAAGAAAATCCACTTTTTAGATTTCCTGTATAAGCGTTATATAAAGCAGATATGATGCAATAGTCACTATTATTTACATCACAAGTTTTTATGCATTTAAAAGGGCAATTACTTGGGTGTTTTTTTCCTTCTTTTACTTTAATAAGAAAATCATTAATAATTGCTCGTCCAGGCATACCTACTGGACTTTTTATTATTTCTATGTCTTCTTTTTTCGAGTCTATATAGGAGTTTTTAAATTCTATAGAAGCATCACATTCTTCTGTTGTAACAAATCTTGTTCCCATTTGTACACCTGATGCTCCAAGTTCTAACATTTCTTTTATGTCACAACCTGTATATATTCCTCCTGCAGCAATTACTGGGATTTTTTTATTAAACTTAATTTCAATTTTTTTTATTTCGTTCAATACCTCTTTTACCAAAACTTGTAAAGAAAATTCAGGTAAGTCTATTTGGTTAAGTTTAAATCCTAAATGTCCTCCAGCTTTTGGTCCTTCAACTACAATTGCATCTGGTAGATAATCATAATGATTTTTCCACTTATCACAGATTAGTTTTGCTGCTCGTCCAGATGAAACTATAGGTACTAACTTTGTTGTGCTAGATTCATCTAAAAAACTTGGTAAATCTAATGGTAAGCCTGCGCCAGAAAAAATTATATCTATTTTTTCTGCTATTGCTGTTTTTACTGTTTCTGCAAAGTTGGTCATAGCAACCATTATGTTTACTCCAATTATGCCTTTTGTTTTTTCTCTAGCTTTCCTTATTTCTTCTGCCAATCCATAATTAGATGCTTCAGTAAAGTTTTGTGAATATTTTCTGTATAATAAACCAAGTCCAGCACTTGATATTACTCCAACCCCTCCTTCATTAGCAACAGATGATGCTAAATTTGAAAGAGAAATGCCTACCCCCATACCTCCTTGTATAATTGGTACTGGTATCCTTAAATTTCCTATTAATAATTCTTCCATTAATTGACGTTATAAATGTCGGCAAATGTACTTTTTTTATGGGACATTATTAATCTTTTTTATTAAAAATACTTGAAAAGTTCTTTTAAATTTTCATTCTAATTTATACAATCCTAATAAACAGACTATTAATAAAAACAATTTGACATAAAAATAAATAAATAAAACTTTTTTTTAAAGAATTTTATGTAATTAGAATAATTTAACTATCTTTGCAAAAGAGTTTTTCATCTATAGTTTTTGAAAATAATTAAAATTTTACTTAATTCATTAAATATATTTCTCTAAAACTCTAATTTATTTATTTTAATTTTTATTTAATGAACATTTTTATTTCTAACTTGAGTTTTAGAATCAACGATGATGATCTAAAACAAATCTTTGAAGAATACGGAGAAGTATCTTCAGCAAAAGTAATAACAGACAGATACACAGGAAAATCAAGAGGTTTTGGTTTTGTTGAAATCTCTAATGAAGATTCAGCAAAGAAAGCTATTGCTGAACTTGATAGAGCTGAGTATGATGGTAAAGTTATTAATGTTTCAATTGCTAAACCAAAAACTGAAACCAGAAGTTATAATGGTGGTGGTGCTGGCGGAAACTCTTCTTACCAAAAAAGAGAAAATAATCGCTATTAATCTATAAATAATTAGTAGTAAAAAAGGTTGACTAAAATTTTAGTCAACCTTTTTTTTTATACAATAAAAATGTCAGCCGTTTTGCATCTTTGTGTAAAGATAGTAGGTATGCCTTAAAAATAACCAATTATATATTTTGTTTATTGTAAAAGTTTTTAAAACTTTACAAAATAATTATTTCAGAATGTTGTTAATTTATTTTAACATCAATGGCCAATTTAGACCATCAAGTTTGGGAGGAGCGCAATTAATTGACAATTTTAGGAAAAGAAGTTTGGGAGGAGCACAATTAAGTTTGAGAGGAGCACAATTAAGTTTGAGAGTGGCACAATTAAGTTTGGGTAGAGCACAATTAAGTTTGGGAGGAGCGCAAATGAGTTTGGGAGGAGCACAAATGAGTTTGGGAGTGGCACAATTAAGTTTGGGAGGAGCACAAATGAGTTTGGGAGGAGCACAAATGAGTTTGGGAGTGGCACAAATGAGTTTGGGAGTGGCACAATTAAGTTTGGGAGGAGCACAAATGAGTTTGGGAGGAGCGCAATTAATTGATAATTGACAATTGATAATTGAAAATTTTAGGAAAAGGAGTTTGGGATGAGGTTATTTGAGTTGAAGGGGAGAGAAATTAATTAGCTGGGATAATATAATGCGGATGAAACGAATGTTAAGCAATGCAGATTTATGCGAATTTGTTGGGTAGTGTTAATTTGTTGAATTTGTTGAGTATGTTAAAAAAGTGGAATGTAATTATGTGAAAAAAAACAACGATATTAATTAATTTCTTTATCTTTGGTTTTGATTATTGTTTAAATCTTTTAATGATATTTATTAGTTAATATTTAAGAGCTATGAAATATAGGGTTGTTTTTTTGTTTTTTCTTTTTGTTTTATTATGCTTTAATTTAAAAGCAAATAAGGTTGATAGTTTAGAGAGCGTATTAAAAACGGCGAAAGTAGATACCGTAAAAGTAGATGTTTATAATCAATTGAGCTGGGCGATATTTGGCTCAAATCCAGATAAGGCGTTGTATTATGCTAATATTTCGATAATTCTTTCTAAAAGGATAAAGTATGCAAAAGGTCTTTCGGAGGCATACAAAAATAAGGGCGTAATTTTTTATGTTAAGGGGAATTTGGATTCATCAATAGTTTTTTATAATAAATCATTTGAAATAAAGAGTCAGATAAAGGATTCGTTAGGTTTGGCTTCTGTTTATACAAATATAGGTTTGGTAAATGAAGCAAAGGGTGATTATAAAAACTGTTTGGAAAATTATTTAAAGGCTTTGAAGATTTTTGAGAGTTTGGATGATAAGGATAAGTTAGCAAAAGTGTTTAATAATATAGGTTCGGTTTATTTTAAGCATCCAAAGACAAAAGAGAATCTGGATAATGCGTTAAGTTATTTTGAGAAGTCTTTAAAGATAAGAGAGGAATTGAATGATAAGAAGGGTATTGGCTCTTCTTTGTATAGTGTTGGTTTGATTTATTTTACTTATGGAGCAAGTATTTACAAGGATGTAGATAAGGTAAAAGCAAAGGAGAATTTGGAGAAAGCTTTGCTTTATTTTGAAAGGTCATTGAAGATAAGGCGAGAAATAAATGATAAGAGTGGTATTGCTTTAACATTAACCAATATTGGGTCAGCTGTTTATGCGAGTAGGAATAATATGAATGAGGCTGAAAAGTTTTATAAGCAAGCATTAGAAATAGAAGCAGAAATAGGAGATAAGAAAGGGATTGTTTCGACTTTGTTTAATATGGCTTATATGGCAATGGAGGCAAAGGATTATAATAAGGCTTTGGATGTTTATAATAAAAGTCTTATAGCGTCGCGCGAGATAGGGTTAAGGGATTTTGAGCTTAATAATTATGATGGATTGGCTACGGTTTATGAAAGGCTTAATAATTTTAAAGAAGCTTTGTTTTTTTATAAGAAGTATGCCGAATTGAAGGATTCGTTGTTGAATTTTGAAATAGGTAAGCAAATGTCAGAGATGCAAACGAAATATGATGTTGATAAGAAGGAGAAGACTATAGAGTTATTGGTTAAACAAAAGCAATTACAGGATTTGGAAATTAGGAAGAATTCACTTATATTGTATTCAGTTATAGGAGGCTTGGTGTTGTTGTTTATTGTAATTGTGTCGATATTATATGCTTATAAGCAAAAGAAACGAATAATAACTTTGCTAAAGTTTCAAAATACAGAAATAACGGAGAGGAAGATAGAAATTGAAAAGCAAAAGGATGTTATTAATACTAAAAATAAGTTAATTATGGATAGTATTAAATATGCACAGAAGATACAAGAGTCAATATTGCCTCCGGCGTCGTATATTCATAGGCTTGTTAATGAAAATTTTGTTTTTTTTAAGCCTAAGGATATTGTTAGTGGGGATTTTTATTGGGTTGAAAATAGGAATGGTTTTATTTATATAGCTACGGTTGATTGTACTGGTCATGGAGTTCCTGGGGCATTTATGAGTATTGTTGGTAATAATCTTTTAAATCAGGCTATTTATGAAAAAAATATGGTCAAGCCTTTTGAGATACTCAATTGTATAAATAATAAGCTTATTGATACATTTAAAAAATATCAAGATGGAAATACCATAAAAGATGGAATGGTTTTAAGTTTGGTTGCAATTGATAAGAATAATATGAGGATAGAGTATGCTGGTTCTTCAAATCATTTATACATGGTTAGAAATAAGGAATTAAGTATAGTCAAAGCTGATGCTCATGTCATAGGTATTCCTTTTGATAATAATTTTAATTCGTTTACTAATCATGAAATAGAAATAGAAAAAGGAGATGCATTTTATATATTTTCGGATGGTTTTCCAGATCAATTTGGAGGTCCGAAGAGGAAGCGTTTTTTAGCAAAGAGATTAGGGCAAACATTTATAGACATGAGTGATTTGAGTATGTGTGAGCAAAAGCAAAAACTTGAAGATGTTTTTGATGAATGGAAGGGAGAGAATGAACAGATAGATGATGTCTTGGTTATTGGTTTTAGAGTATAAATATAATGTAATTATGGCAAAGAAAATAATAAAAAAAAGTGAACGCAATATTGTATTGAAGAAGAGTCAAATTACTTTTGGTAATCAATTATTAGGTAAATCATCGGATTCTATATTTTCGAAAATTGATTATAAATATCAGTTGATTTTTTTCTTCGTTTTATCGTGTATAATATACTTCAACACATTGTTTAATGGTTATGTGCTTGATGATGTAATTTCTATTACTCAAAATAAGTTTGTGCAGCAAGGTCTTGGTGGAATAAAGAGTATTTTGACAAAAGACAGTATGTATGGTTTTGTTGGCTCAGAAACAGAGTTAACAGGAGGTCGTTATCGTCCTTTTCCTTTGATAATATTTGCTATAGAGAATCAGTTTTTTGGAAATAATCCTTTTATTGGTCATTTATTGAATATTATTACTTGGGGGCTAACGGTAATTGTTTTCTTTAAACTTCTAAGTAAATACTTTTTTCGCTTTAATCCAGAAGTAGTGTTTGTTGCGTCTTTAATTTTTGCAATACATCCAATACATACAGAAGTTGTTGCAAATATAAAAAGCAGGGATGAAATTATTTCATTATTGTTGTTGTTTGGAGCTTTATATTATTTGTTTAAGCATTTAGAATCAAACCAACTAAAATATAAGGTAATCAGTTATAGCGCATTCTTTTTTGCTTTGCTGAGTAAGGAATATGGAGTTACCTTTTTATTTATAATGCCTTTGGCTTTATGGACATTTAGTAATATTGACAGCAAAAAGATATTGAATAATACAATTCCATTTATTGTTATCTTTATTTTTTACATGCTTATAAGGTTGTCAGTTGTAGGGGTTAATAATAATGCGAGTAATGAATTGTTAAATAATCCATTTTTGTATGCTTCTTTTACCGAAAAGTATTCAACGATAATGGTGTGCTTGATGAAATATCTTAATCTTTTAGTTATCCCTTATCCTTTATCTTATGATTACAGGTTTAATGAGATTCCTATTGTTGGCTTGTTTGATCTAAAAGTTATATTGTCAATAATAATTCATGTTGCTTTGCTAACGGTTGCTATTATCAATTTAAAGAAGAGGAATGTTATTGCTTTTATTGTATTTTTCTATCTATTTTCTATTTTTATAGCTTCAAATATGCTTGTAGAAATAGGGGCATTAATGGGCGAACGTTTTCTTTATCAACCATCTGTTGCTTACAGCATATTAATAGGGATTGTCTTCTATTTCATTTACAATAAAACCAATATTGGTGTTAATTTGAAAAATATCTTGACCGTATTATTGATAATCACTATTTTTATTCCTTTTTCTATCTACACATTTGCAAGAAATGCAGATTGGAAGTCGGACATAGACTTATACATTAGGGATGTAAAGGCGGTTCCAAATAGTGCTCCTGCAAATAATTCGGCAGGAAGTTCTTTAATAAATTTATCTGATTTTATAAAAACAGATATTGATTCAATAATAAAGAATAAATCCACACAGTATAATAATTCATTAATTGAAAATCTGGCTAAGGTTAAAAAGTTTTATCCAAATCTTAATCCGCAAGTTCTTGAAATAGAAAATAGTTTGAATGCTCAAAATTATGAACAATTAAACTTGAATGCAGATAAGGTTACTAGAGAATTACTGAGATATTCAGTTGATTATTTTAATAAATCATTAGTGATACACCCAAAGTATCACGATGGGCTTGTTAATATCTTCTTAGCATATATTAGGCTTGAAGCGCTTGATACAGCTGAGTATTATTTTAAATCATTGAAAACGCTAAATAATGAAACTCCAGGTATTGATAAAGCAAGAATAACTCAATTAAACTCTTATCTTGCTTCTCAATTTCATATGAAAGGTCAAAAGTTTGCTGCTAATAATGATTTAAATAATGCTATTGTTTTCTTTGAAAAAGCTACAAATACCGAACCTGATAATTATAGATATTGGTATGACCTTGGCGGAGCAAGTTATACAAATAAGGATTATATTAAAGCTTTTGTTGCATGGGAAAAAGCATACAAAATTAATCCGCAGGCACAAGAAGTTGTTATGGGGTTGAAAGCTCTAGGTTATAAGTTTTAAGCATTACATATATAATTTCATAGAGACATCGCTCAAGATGATGCCTCTATGAAATGTAATCTTTTATTTTAATATTGAAATCTGCTTTGAAATAATAGCATTATTAGTTCTTAGTTTGACTATATATATCCCATTAGGTAGATTGTTTGTGTTAATTGTTATAATATTGTTATTATCTGAAGGGATATCATATAAATTAGTATTTCTGCCCAGTATATCGGTAATCTCAATGTTTATAGGTTTAGAATTGTCTGGTAAGTTATAGCTAATATTTATTATTTCTTTTGCAGGTACGGGATAAATGTTAATAAAAGCGTTTTGTGTTTCTATTTTGCTGATATAGTCAATCATTGCTACATCAAAAGTGTCAGATATATAACAACCTTTTGAATCTGTAATTAATAATTTGTATTTTCCTGCAATATTTAACGAATCAATAATGTTAGTGTCTTTTCCTGTATAACTAAAGCCAATAGCAGACCAAGCATAATTATA
>MEOD01000103.1:21385-49715 GCA_001768555.1 Bacteroidetes bacterium GWF2_29_10 | reverse complement strand
CATAAATATCCCTAATTTCGGATGTAGCATATAATGTATCAGGGGCTGTAAGGTTAAATGAATCAAGAGCAATACAATTATTAATGTCTTTTACAGTTATGTTGTATTTGCCAGAGCATATATTCTTTATGGTATCGTTATTTGCATCATAAAATACATTCCAAGTATATGTGAAAGGGAAAGTGCCACCTGTAACATTGGTATAAATAGATCCATCGCATGAATAATAACAATCCAATCCTTTTAATAAGTTTATTTGAACTTTTAATTCGTTTGGTTGTGTTATAGTAAATACGTCTAACGATATACATCCATTGGCATCTGAAACCGTAACAATATAATTATTATTAGTTAAATCGCTAACATAATTTGTGTCAATAGCATTATTGTGAGACCATTCATAACTATAAGGTTCAACTCCTCCACTTGCAAATATTTTAGCATTACCATTATTCGCTCCGTAACATGAAATGTCTTTTACAATTATACTGTCAATACTTGGAGCTCCAATGTTGCCTACATAAAACTCTTTTTGCTTAATGCAATTGTTTAATGTATCTGTAAGAGTAAAGTTGTAATGACCAGCATAAATATTTGAAAGAGTATCATTAGTTTGTATTGGTTGTAAGTCCCATAAATAAGTAAAATTATTACTACCGCCTGTTGCAGTAATAACAATCTTTCCATCTGCATTCTGGCAACTAGCATTAGTTATAATCGCATCAATTATAATAGGCGTTGGTTCCATTATTTCAGTAGAATCAATTAATATACAAGAGTTCAAATCCGTTATAGTAATGATGTACTTACCTTTTGCTAAGTTTGAAAGGTTTGCAGTTGTTAGGTTATTTGACCATTTGTAAGAGTAGGGTAGTGTACCTCCAGATGTAGATGTTGTAATTATTCCATCATTAAATCCGTTACATGTAATATTTGTAGTAGTTAATGATGATGTTAATAACTCTGGCTCTTCAACCATAAATGAATCAATTACAGTTTGGTTATATGAATCGATTACAGTAATTTTATATGATCCTTTTGTTAAGTTTGATATAGAACTGTTGTGACCGCCGTTTGACCAATTGTAAGTAAAAGGAGGAAGACCTCCTGTCATTTCTATTTCAATGTGCCCGTCGTTAGAACCAAAACAAGTAATGTCGGAATATTCTTTGACATTTATTACAGGTGTAGTTAATTCGATAACATCAATGGTTGAAGGATAAGTATATGTTTTAGCACAACCTAAGTAGGTGTATGCAGTGAGTGATACATTGTAATTCCCTGTTTGGGTATATGTATGAGTTGGATTATATTCTGTGCTAGTATTGCCATCATCAAAGTTCCACAAGTAAGCTGAGGCATTGCTTGAATTATTTGAGAAAGTAGCAGGTGTTGATAGTATAACGGTGTTGTTTAAAACATTAAATGATGCTTCAGGTGAAACGACATTTATGCTCATACTTGTTGTTTTTGAACCGCATCCATTAGAAACTTCAAGATTTATGTTAAAGTTTCCACTAGTGTTATATGTGTAATTTTGAATTAATCCTGTAGTTGTATGATTATCTCCAAAATCCCAATGATAAGTATATGGATTTAGTTCATTATCGCCATTTTCTTCACTATTTGGATATCTTAACGAAAAAATCTCTCCCAAGCAAACAGTTTCCTTTTCTAAATTTAACCAACTATCAGGCAAATTTGTGGTTTTTATTGTTACTATAGAAGGTATAGTGTCAATACGCCCGCATCCATTAGTTGCTATAACATATTCATTATAAACGCCAACGCTATCATAAACCTTATAAACAACTTCATTTGTATCTGTTGTCCCATCATAGAAATGCCATGTTCTATGCAAACCTCCAACTGACATGAAATTAATTAAATCTCCTGGACATTTTGAGCGGTCATCACCATTATCTGAAAATGTTGAGTTCTCAATGTAATAGAATGGATCTACTCCGCTATTACTTACCCAAATAGTGTCTTTGATAACTTGAGTATTGCCACATTGGTTTTTAACATTAATTGTAAATAAATAAGTGCCGGTTTCCGTATATTTATGTCTTTTAATTATAGGAATCAAACTATCTCCATAATTCATAATATCTATAGCAGAATCTCCATCCCCAAACCAAATTGAGTATGTAAAGTTTCCATTTCCATTAAAATCTTCGTCAACAAAAAATACATTTTCTCCTTTGCAAATCATCTGAGGAAGAATCTGTATATTATTTTGAGGAATTTTATCCGTGCTAACAATTACAATTTTTGTTGTAGTATCTGAAGTGCCACAACCATTGTAGGAATAAAATTTTACTTTATGGTTTCCTTCTTGTGAAAATAAATGTTGGATATTTAGCAAAGAATCAGAAGTCGTTCCATCTCCAAAATCCCATACGTAAGAAGTATAAGAACCATAATTACTCCAGTAGTTTCCATAAAATCCAACTTGTTCGTTTGTACAAATACTAATAGTATCTTTTTCCCAATTATTATCATAAAAATACATGTAAGAATAAGGTCTATTGTTGATGTCTTTATCTATTTTTATATTCTGTGCTATTGAATCATGAAACCCACAACTATTAGAAACTACTAACGATATGGTGTAATTCCCGGTGTCTTTATATGCGTATTTTACATCGTAATTATTTGATATAATAGGAAAAGAACCATCTCCAAAGTACCATTTATGAGAGCCTGGTGTTGATGAATTTAATTGTATATCGGTATAAGGACAATTCGAACCACCATAAATCCCAAAATTAGCATTAAGTTGTGTTGAATTATTTACATTTATTGTAATAGTGTCATTGTTAAATAAACCACATTGATTTGAAACTTTTACTATAACATTATAATTGCCTATGTTATTCCATGATGTGTATGGGGTTTTAGCATTGGATGTCTTTCCGTTATCAAAAGACCATTCATAGCTAACCCAGTTATCGTCTAACATTAATTGAAACATATCATTCGGACAAACAGAATTACTGAAAACTTTAATTTCTGGTTGAGGTATAATGTCATTTTTTATTTTTATGCTTTTTGATACTGTATCTATTCCACAGTAGGATTCTGCGATAACTTGAATATTATATACTCCTGTATTTTGATATGAGGTACTTACCCAGTAGCTATCAGACGTTTCTCCATTTCCAAAATTCCAGTAAACAGAATTGAAATTACCATTTATATTAAAATTGCCATTTTGGTTTGGACATAATTCCCATCCAGACATAGCTTTTATGTCAGTTAAGCCATCTACATTTATGTTTGTCTCGGAGCTCCCATATTCAAACCCATTCTGATCCATTAATATTAGTCTAATAATATAATTTCCAGAGCTATCTATCACAAAATCATTATCTACATTTTCTACTTGTGTTATTAACCTCCAATTATTGTTTGTATTATATAATTCCCAAACATAAAATTTGTTTGTGGTATCCATGTCGGATGTATTTGTTGCTTTTACTGTTAATGGATGACACCCATTATTATTATCAACTACAAAAGATACATTTTGAGAAAAAATTCCGAGTGAAACAAGGAATAAACTAATAAATAATAAAACTTTTTTCATAATTATATTTTTTAGAGGTTTTATATGTAATTGTTCTAGATCAAGTTCTTATTTTTTGAAATAGTGAATCACAAATATACGTTATTTTTTAATAAAATAAAAAATAATAATAAATTTTTAACGTGATAAAAATGTGTTTAACAATAAAAAATAATTTATTGATAAAATAATATTAGATGTCAATAAAAGTAAAAGATTATAGAAAACTATAGAAAGGCTTTGGCAAAAGAATAATGAAGTGTAAAAAAAATCCTCACATGAATTAACCTGTGAGGATTTTTTTTTAGAGTTATTATCTCTATGATACTATTTTATTTGAACAATCTTTTTGATAACAACTTCATTGTTGAATATAAAACGGACAAAGTAAATATTGCTGTTGTTATTATTCGATAAAGAATTTGTTATAGTATGATTTCCTTCTGTTTCATATTTGTTTGCAATAGTGCTTATTTTTTGTCCTTTTAGGTCAAATAATTCAATAGTAACATTCCCATTTTGTGGAATATTATATTCTATTGAGAAATTTTCATTAAATGGATTTGGATAAACATTAAAGTCGGTATTAATATTTCTTTTACTAGCAATTGTTTTCTCAAGACTCTTTGCAGTTAGGGTAGAGAATTGTTGTATTGCACTAAAGTTAGAATATTCTGTTCCTTCTACATTACAGAAAGCTCTTATTTGCCATTCATAAATAGTGTTTGAAGTTAATTTATCCATTTCATTGCAAACTGCACAACCAATTTGTTGTTCACCTGCTTGTTTTGTAATGTTTATATACATCCATAAGTTTCCTTCTTGTCTCCATCTTAATAGATAATGGTCAGCATTTGGCACAGTATCCCATTTTAATATTGCATAATTTACGTTTGCTTCTTGTGATAAATTAGCAACATCAGCACATCCAGGTAATGTTGTAAATGCAGATAATGTTGTAAAATCAGAAATAGAAGAATTGTCGTTACAGAATGTCCTTATTTGCCATTCATATTCTGTGTTAGCTGTTAATAAGCCAATTGTTAATCTATTCATTCCGTAATCAGCATTGAAATATCTCCATGCTCCTGGTCCAGCTTTTACTCTCCATCTAACAATATAAGCACTATCATTGTCAAATGTTGTCCAATTAAGTGTTACTTGTGTTGTATTTATTTCGCTAGCACTAATTGGTGATGCTTTTTTGCAAAATGACGATGTAATTGTTGTAAATTCACTTCCCACTAAGTTCGTAAAGTCAGAGTAGAAGCCTCCTACACAGAATTTTCTTATTTGCCATTCATATTCTGTCTCTGATGTTAAATTTCCTATAACTATTGACGATTGTCCTGCCGTTGCAGTATAATATCTCCATGCTCCTGGTTCAGCTTTTACTCTCCAACGTACCATGTATGATGTTGCATTGATGTCATTCGTCCAGTTTAATTTAGCAGTGCTTGTTGATACATTATCTACAATTAGAGAAGAGGCAATATCACATGTATTTACAATTTCCTCCTGAGTTGTAAATATATAATCAATCATACATGAATAAGTGCTTGAATCCATAAATTGTCTTATTTGAAAAACGTATTCAGTATTTGCTTCTAATGAATTAATAAGAATAGAAGTATCCGATGAATTTATTGTAAAATATCTTGTCCAAGTAGGTTCAATCGTTTTCTTCATTCTTGCAAAATAACTTGTAGTCTCAGTGTTTCTATCCCAATTTAAAACAATTGATTTGTCTGTATTATTTACCTCTGTTATATTTGATACTTCTGGGAAGTAAGTAGGTTCAAATAAACTCATAACGTCTGTAGTTAAACATCCATTTATGTCAATTGCTGTAACAGTATAATCTCCTCCTGGTAAATTAGAAATGTTATCTATAGTTGAACCGTTTGACCATTGATACATATAATCTTCATTATTACCAACCATTATTATTGTGCCAAAGCCATCAGAACTTCCACTGCAGGTTACTTTTCCAGTTGTGTTAAATGAACTTATTATTGGTAAATCGTTTACTGTAACATTCAAACTATCTGCATTAATACAACCTAGTGGGCTTGTTGCTAATATAAAATATTTACCTGCATTATCAATTGTTACATTATTTAAATAAGGATTACTTTCCGAAGAAACAAATCCATTTGGTCCTGTCCATTCATAAGTGTTCAAATCTTCTCCTCTTATCTCTATTTTATAGTCTTCAATTTCCCCATATTCATAGCTGTCGCAAGCTCCTGGAACTCCATCCCACTTCATCATTACTCTTAATCTTACAACTCCTATTTTTGCATCAGAAGGAACTGTTATCGTTGTGGAAAATTCCATTTCTGAGCCATTTCCTATCCCATTAAACAATTCAACTTCTTCATTAATATCAAACATCCCGTTTCCATTCCAATCAATATATGCTATTCCAAATTCGTCAGAATCAGAATCAGTAAAGACTTTTCCACTTAATGTATATGTAGAATCTGGATAAAGAACAGTAAATACTTCATTTGTATAATCAGAATAATAAGAACCTGGACTCTTTTGAAGTGCTCCATTTAAAGAAACTTCACTAATCCATTCGTAATTATAATCACTAGAACTTACTTCACAAGTCAATGGAAGCTCTGGACTTGTTAAATATATATTTTCATTTCTACAAATACTAATATCTGAAACAGAAATTAATGGGGATTGGTTTACTGTAATTGTTGCACTCTTATTTATACTATCTGCACATCCTGTAGTTTCATCTATTAAATATAGGATTGTGTATGTTTTAGTTTCGTATGAGCTGACTGGAACAGTTATAACAGAAGTATCAATGCCTGAAAAAACAGCACTATCTCCAGGTCCATCACTACCAATGAATGTCCATGGTCCAACTCCTGTAAATGTTAACTCAAGAGATGTTGTTGTATCGCCTGCACATATTGTCGAATTCCCTAATATAGCAATATCTGCTGTTGGTAATTGGTTTACTGTAACAATAACATTATCTGTTGCTGAGCAACCACTAGCATCAGCTGTATAAGTAAGTAAATATTCAGTTGTTATAGTAGGACTTACATATATTGTTTTCCCAGTTTGACCAGAGCTCCAACTAAAAGTACCAGTTCCTTCTGCTGTAAGAGCTACACTGTCTCCTTCGCATATAATCTTATCTTCTCCAGCTTTAGCTGTATCTATACATATTTGCTTGAAACTAAAATCATCCATTAGAACACCACTACTATTAATATCACTATAATAATAAAACCCTATATTATAATTTGCTGTTGTATTTATTGTGAATTTAAATACATCATTCATATATACTTCATTATTTATTCCATTATGATCAGCAAAAACGAAAATTATGGAGTCTATATTTTGATCAGACATTAAAAATATTGCAAGATTTTCGTTCGTTGAGCTTTCAACTCTATACCAATATGATAATTCATAAGCTTTTCCTGAATCAAGTTGAAAACAAGGGGAATAAAGAATATCTTCAGCAGGTAAACCAGTGTAGTATGTACTATTTGAATAAAAAAATCGTTGCCCACTTTTGGCTAACTCAGGTATATCATTAGGGTAAAGCATCCAATAATAACTGTCTCCATTAAGATCATCTACAGCCCAACCTGTCTGATCTTCTACAGCTTCCGCTCCCATGAAATAACCACTTTGGTCAGGAGAAATACATTGTGAATACATAACAGCAGAGTATGCCATTAGCATCATCATAAATGAAATGGTAAATAATTTCTTCATAAAATTTAATTTTTAAAATTAAAGTATAAGTATTCTTTCTACAAAGATAAAAACTAAATTTTAAAAAACAAAAAATTATTTGCTTTCTATTAAATGTATTAGATTAGCAATATTTAAGTTCCCAAAGTTTCCTGAGCTCATAAGTAAAAGGTTTGTTTTTTCCCATGTAACATTGTTAAGAAATTCATTAAATTCAGATAAATTATCAAATACTTTTAAATCATTATTCTTAAAACATTTCTTTACATACTCTTTATCAAGTGGGGGCATCCTTTTTAATTCCAAAGCATGATTGTTATAGAAAACTATTGGAACATCTGCTTTATCCATCGCATTTGAATACTCTGGAAGAAAATCTTTATTTAAACTGCTGTATGTATGAAGTTCCATAAAAGCAATAAGTTGTCTCTCTGGAAACTGTGCTTTAACAGCATCAATAGTTGCTTTCAGTTTTGATGGAGAATGAGCAAAATCTTTATAAATATTTACCGAAGCTCCTTTATAAATAAGCTCAAGGCGTTTAGATGAGCCTTTAAATGTTTGTATTGCTTCAAAAAACTGCATATCATCAACGCCTAGTTCTTTACATATTAAATGAGCTCCTGCTATGTTTTTCATATTGTGCAAGCCAAATACATAAACTTCCTGCTTTCCTATAGGTGTTTCTATATACGTAATACCATCTTTTATCTCAAAATCTATAGCTTTATATGCAAGTTTTTTTATATTGTTTCTTGATGTATTTACTACGTCTATAACATTAGAATCATCAGCTGTATAAATAAGGGTGCCATTCTGTTCTATTAAATCAATAAATTTTGAAAACTGTTGCTTGTAATTATCAAATGTCGGAAACACATTAATATGATCCCACTCTATTCCGCTGATAAGAGCTATATGTGGTTTATATATATGAAATTTAGGTCGAGGATCTAATGGAGATGCTAGATATTCATCTCCTTCGATAATTATAACGTTTGAATCTTTTGTGAGGCGAACCATCGTGTCAAAACCATCTATTTTTGACCCAACCATATAATCAAAATCTATATTGATATACTTTAACACATGCATTATCATTGATGTTATTGAGGTCTTCCCATGACTTCCTCCTATAACTACTCTTAGCTTGTTTTCCGAATGTTTATATAAAAAATCAGGATAAGAATAAATTTGTAAACCTAACTCCTTTGCCTTTAAAAGTTCTGGGTTATCAGCTTTTGCATGCATCCCTAGTATTATGAAATTTATTTTATCATTGATTATTTCTGGATGCCAACCTATACTTTCTGGCAATAAATCATATTTTTTTAACTTACTTAATGCGGGTTCAAAGATTTCATCATCCGAACCACTTACATCATAACCTTGGTTATACAAATCAATAGCTAAATTATGCATTGCACTCCCACCTATTGCAATAAAATGTACTCTATTCATATTATAAAAACGTTTAATTCACTCTAAATTAAATCTCTAATTTAGTTGCCTTTTGTGCTTAAAATTTTTCAAATGTACACTATTTTTTATTGCAATCACAAAATCAAATAAAAACCAAAAAAATGATTGTTCATAACCAGTTTTATGATGTTATAAGAATAAAATAATGTTTAATTATTCATTCTATAATGACACAACACCGTAAGGCGTTATAGTCTAAATATCTATAAATAACCAGAAAATAAATAAACAACATAACCAATCCATTCGTGAAACAATAAGGACCAATTCGAAAAGGTTATAATATTGGGCACAATTATATGCTCTAAATTCATATTTCTAACGTCCCCTGCATACTTATCCACTGGATACAAATCAGCAACAATGCCTTGTTTTGCAAAGCATGCATTCGAGCGTCTCATATGATATGACGACGTTATTAGCAAATATTTGCCATTTGGAAAAACTTCTTTTATTATTTTTGCACAATAAAAAGCATTTTGATAAGTATTATCCGACTTATTGTCTACAATTATATCCGCCGAATCAATACCTATTCTTAAAAGATATTTCTTTATTAAATCTGCTTCATTATAATTCCTGTACGATAAACTTCCCGGACCTCCAGATATAAGCATCTTTTTTATGATACCTGTTTTATATAATTCTATTGTTTGCCACAAACGATCCGTGTTTTTTCTAAATATATAACGATCAAATGCTTTGTCATAAGTAACTATCCCTCCTCCTAATAAAACTCCTACATCGTAATTCTTTCCATTTATGTTTACCATCTTCATTTCCCAAGACCTCATAAACTCATCAAAAACAAAGTTGTTTGAGAAAAATAAAAGCATTGCAAACGATAAAATGCACAAATATTTACTTATTATCTTATTCCTAATAAAAAACGATACTAAAAACACACTTATAACCCATACAATCGGTTGAAACAAAAATCCTAATATCTTTGAAATAAAAAAAAACATAATATCTTTACTTTAAATTATCCCTATTTGACTTAGCCATAAATCTAAACTCAAAAACGTAAAAATACATATAGAAAACAAAAAAATAAACAATAAATTCCTTCGCATTAACCCTCTCTATTACAAATACATATAAAATCAAACAGGTCACATAAAATAACATCTTGCCCATTGTTGTTGCCAAATAAAGCATAATAAATCCTCCCGACTTATTATTATTTACTTTCTCAAAAATAAGGTGAAAGATATATGACGTGATGACAAAAAATAAATAAGTCATTGATACAAAATTTTTAAATTGAACCCCTATAAAATATGGAAGTAATATTAAAATGAAAACGCCAAACAATGAATAAAACAGAAATTGCTTAATATAACTCGAATCTAGTTTCATGGTGTAATATTTTATTTGTTATTCAACAAGTCTTTTACTGCAAAATATATAGCAAGAAATACTGACAATATGGAAAATATAATAGTGAAAATTTTAAACTCATTTTTTAACAACAAATCTAATCCATATCCTGCAAAAGTAATTATTATTATTGTAAATCCCATTTGAAATGCAAGCGAAGAGTATTTTGCATAATCATTAGTTTTTCTTCTTAAGTCTTTTTCCAATTCTTCGTGTTTTTTCATAATAAGGAGTTCAATTTTAAAATAATATTTTTAGTATAAACCTAACAGTTTATCTAAACATGCTTTTAAGCTAACACTCCAGTGTGGTATAATAATACCATAATTATTTTTTATCTTTCTTTTGTTTAGAACACTATATGTAGGGCGTTTTGCGACTGCATTGGGATATTCATGTGTCTCTATTGGGTTGATTATACATTTACTCCCACTTAAATTTGCAATCTCAAATGCAACATCATACCAACTACTAACTCCTTCATTTGAATAATTTACTATATCAAATGATACCGCTTCCAACTTATTGTCATTTATCAAATCTAGTATTGCTATAGCCAAATCTTTCGCATAAGTAAGACTTCCTGTTTGGTCAAAAACAACGGTTAAACTATCTCGCTCTTTTGATAGTTTTAATATGGTTTTTACAAAATTATGCCCATAAGATGAATATAACCAAGAGGTCCTGATAATTAAAGCCTTAACTCCAGACGCTTTTACATACTCTTCTCCTTGTAATTTTGATTTGCCATATTCGGAGATAGGGCATACGGCGTCTTCTTCATTATAAGGCGTGTTTTTTGACCCATCAAAAACGTAATCCGTGGAAATATGAATGAGAAATACTTTATTCGCAATACAAACTTCTGATATGTATTTTAACGAATCTGCATTTATTGAAAATGCATTTGTTATATCCGTTTCTGCTTTATCCACAGCTGTATAAGCTGCACAATTTATAAAATAATCTATTTTATTTGACTTTACATAAAAATCTAATTGATGCTTATCTGAAATATCTAAATCTTCTATATCTGTAAAATAAAAGTTAAAGCTATCATAAAAATTACAAAGCTCTCTAAGCTCACTACCTAACTGTCCATTGCTACCGCTTACTAATATATTTTTCATCCTTTTTTTATTTTAATTAGAAATACATTTATTTACAAAATTAAGAATATTTAAGATAAACTAATCCTATTTTTTATTTTTATACAATACTCCTAATCCATAATCTTTATTTTATTACCCACTTGAAAGTGTTTAATTATTATAATTTTAAAATATTTAATAATAAATCGAATAGCTATATTTAATCCAAATTAGTCATTAGGATTTTTTTGATAATAACAAAACCCACGTTAATCGCTCTAATTCAGCAATACTATAGTAATCAGCTACAAAGCTCATGGCAAGCATGCATTTCTCAAATTCAATCCCTGAAATGGCAACACTAAAATCCATTCTAACATCAGGGTGATCGAATAACATGAGACGCTATTAATTATCAATTATGTTTTTTCTAATAACGAATATGGGTTTAATTTAAATAATCCTGAAATAAGTTTACTGCCTTTTTTTATAATTCTAATTTTTCGTGTAATCATATTTTATAATAAGATAAATGTAAATATTTCTCCACACCATCACTAGTTGTCAAAATACTATAAATCAATCAATTACATAAAAACACTTAACTTGCTAATTTTCATTGCGTTATATGCTATTACTTCGCCTTTACTTCGCCTTTACTTCACCCCAAAGTTACCCCAACCCCATTTTTTAGTAAAATGCTGACAATAAATGCAATCTGCAAATGAATGAAAACATATAATTCTATTTTTTTTGTAAACCTATTTTAGGATTGAATACCTTTGTAGTACCTTTTATGTACTGTTATAGTACCTTTCATGTACCTTTCATGTACAGTAATAGAATTTTCGCGCTGATAATCAATTATTTATGTAGTTAATTGGTAATCAATCTTATATAATCGTTTAGAGTATCTTTATTTCCCATTAAAGCCTCAAAGAGGCAATATCTTAGTAGCTATGTGCGTAATCTTGTGGACATAAACATAACCTTCCATATTAAAGCCTCAAAGAGACGGTATCTTAAGAAAAATCCGTGTAAATCCGCGTTGCGTTAGCATCCGTGTTATCCGCGTTCCATGATATTTGAAAAGCCCTTGCCCTAATTTATATGGGTATATTTTATATAATAATTCTATTTTTATGTGTGAACCTATTTTAGGACGAGACAATCTATTATGTTTTTTCTGATGCTCCTCATTATTAAATTTCAAAAATGTTTATGGTATTTATCTAATTGACAATTTGGGTTAATTTATTTAATATCTTTTTTTTTATAAATTAAAAAAAATACTAAATTTGCATATAATAATTGTCTAAAAATAATTCAACTAATGGGGCTTTTTCAAAATACAGTAATAAGCAAATATTTAAAATCTTTGGATAAACAAAAATTAAGTATTGCTTATACAAAATTTAAAGACCATTTTTTTAATCCCATAGTACAAGAAAATATTCGCAATAGCAAAGAAGAGCAATATCAAGAAGGTTTTTTTAATGACCTTTTTGTAAATATTCTTGGATATATTAAAAATCCAACACCAAATTTCAATATTACAACTGAATATAAAAACGTTAAAGATAGCAAGAAAGCAGATGGAGCAATAATTATAAACGAAAAAGTAATTGCTGTAATTGAGCTTAAAGGTACTGATGCTACTGATTTGAACAAGGTTGAAGAACAGGCTTTTGGATATAAAAACAACCAGCCTGAATGTGTTTATATTATAACTTCCAATTTTGAGAAGCTACGGATATATATCGAAAATGCCACTGAGCACATAGAATTTAACTTATTTAAAATCTCTGAAACTGAATTTCAATTACTTTATTTGTGTTTATCTTACGATAGTATAAAGAATGATGTTCCTCGTAAAATAAAAATAGAATCACTTAGCCAAGAGGATATTGTAACAAAAAAACTTTACAATGACTATTCTCTCTTTAAAAGAGAACTATATCAAAATTTAATAAGTTTAAACACTCAATACAACACTTTAACTCTGTTCAATAAATCACAAAAACTGCTTGATCGATTCTTGTTCTTATTTTTTGCTGAAGATAGAGCTTTATTGCCTCCTAACTCTGTAAGATTAATTCTTAGTGATTGGAAAGATTTGCAAGAGAGGGATGCATATGTGCCATTGTATGATAGGTTTAAGCAATATTTTGGATACCTTAACACTGGTGAAAGCAAAAGATATGTAGTGTATGCATATAATGGTGGATTATTTAAAGAAGATGTAATTTTAGATAGCGTAAAGATTGATGATGATTTGCTTTATAAGCATACTCTTAAATTATCTGAATATGATTTTAATAGCGAAATAGATGTTAATATTCTTGGGCATATATTCGAAAATTCTCTTAATGAATTAGATGAAATAAAAGCACAAATAGAAGGACAATCTATTGATAAAACAAAATCTAAACGCAAGAAAGACGGAGTTTTCTATACTCCTAAATATATCACAAAATACATTGTTGACAACACAGTAGGAAAACTTTGCAATGAAAAAAAAATAGAACTACAGATAAATGAACAAGAATATATAACCAATAAAAAAAGGAAAAAGAATATTACACAATTACTACTAGACAAACTTAATACCTACAGAGATTGGCTATTACAAATAACTATATGTGATCCTGCCTGTGGCTCTGGTGCTTTTCTAAACCAAGCTTTAGATTTTCTAATTGCCGAACATCATTACATGGATGAGTTACAAGCAAAGTTACTTGGTGAATCAATTGTATTTAACGATATTGAAAACAGTATATTAGAAAACAATCTATTTGGGGTTGACATCAATGAAGAAAGTGTTGAAATAGCAAAACTTTCATTATGGCTTCGCACAGCACAACCAAAAAGAAAACTAAACGATCTTAGCAATAATATAAAATGTGGAAACTCTCTAATTGATGACCCACTTGTTGCTGGAGAAAAAGCATTCAACTGGAAAATAGAGTTTCCTCAAGTGTTTAATTCATTCAAATATGCAGAGAAACATAAAAATTATGCTATAGATAAAGATATAATTGCTTCAGGCGTTCTAAATTATCCAGACCAAGGAGATTATGACTATAAAGATGAACTATGTGAACCTATCTCTCATTATGGCTTAAATAATAAAACTCATAATAAACATGGCTTTGACATAGTAATTGGAAATCCTCCATATGTGCAATTACAATCATTAAAACAATTATCTAAAGACTTGCGAAAACTAGAATATGTAACCTATGAAAAAACTACTGATTTATATTGTTTATTTTATGAATTAGGACGAAAAATCCTAAAACAAAATGGACTCCTTGGTTTTATTACATCAAATAAATGGATGAGAGCAAATTACGGTAAAGCATTACGGCAATATATAACATCAAACACAAGTCCATATATGTTAATAAATTTAGGAGCAGGAGTATTTGAGGGTGCAACTGTAGATTCAAACATATTATTGTTTAATAATAAAATAGAAAAAATAGAAAAACCATTTAGCGCTATTGATCTAAGCAAAGAGAAACGTATTAATGATTTTTCTTTATTTGAATATAAAAAAAACAAAATTAATCCAAAGGGAGATGAGATATGGATAATAGGCAATGATTTTGAGCAAGGGATAAAGACAAAAATAGAGAGAATAGGAAAACCTTTAAAAGAATGGAATATAAGCATAAATTATGGCATAAAAACAGGGTTTAATGAAGCATTTGTAATAGATAAAACAACAAAAGAAAACCTAATAAAAGAAGATTCCAAAAGTGCCGAAATTTTAGTGCCAGTATTAAGAGGACGAGATATTAAAAGGTATTTAATAGAATACGCAGACTTGTGGTTAATAAATATACATAACGGCTACAAATCAACACACAAAATAGATGTCAATGACTATCCTGCAATAAAAAATCATTTAACTAAATATTGGAAACAAATATGTAAAAGATATGATAAAGGAGACACTCCTTATAACCTTAGAAATTGTGCATATATTGATGAATTTTATAAAGAAAAAATTATTTATCAAGAAATAGTTCAACAAGGAGAATTTTTAATTGATAATGCAAACTACTTCTGCATTGATACTGGAAGAATAATAATTGGAGATAATTTAAAATTTTTAACATGTTTATTTAATTCTAAACTATTTTTTTACTCTATTAAAAATTATTATGGTGGTGGAGGACTTGGAGAAAAAGGGATAAGAATGAAACATACATTTTTTATAAATTTCCCTGGAGTCTTACCTGAAAATCAACAACCATTTATAGAAAAAGCCGATTTAATGCTTTCTTTAAACAAGGAATTGCAAGAGATGTCTCTAAGATTTCAAAGAAGCATACAAAGAAAATTTGAAATAGAAGATTTATCACAAAAACTACAAAATTGGTATTTGCTTACGTATCCTGAATTTACAAAAGAACTCACCAAAAAGAAAATAAAACTTTCTCTATCTCAAGAAGCAGAATGGGAAGACTATTTCATTCAAGAAACCAAAAAAGCATTAGATATAAAACATAAAATTGATATTACAGATAAAGAAATTGACCAAATGGTTTATGTTCTCTATGAACTTACAGAAGACGAAATAAAAATTGTTGAGGTGTAGTAAAATGAAAAATAAAAATAGCATAGACAGCTTAATTGAATATATAAAAAATGTTCTTTCTGAAATTCCAAACTTTAAGCTTGTACAAACAGACCCTAATGCAAGCAAGTTATTCAACAGTATAGTTGCTAAATATTCAGACATACAATCTTTTAAAACTCTTTATAAAATGTATTATATTCCAGCAGCAAATAGGGCTATTATAGATACACGAAAAGAATTGAAAACATCAATATATAAAAAATACATCATAATTACAGACGATGAACTAAAAGAAAATTATTATGAAACAATTAGGCTTGGATATGTTGGGCTTTTTCATAAAATTGAAAATTTTGTAAAAGAAATGTTAGTACAAGCAAATTTAATTTTAAATATACACAAAGAAGAAAAAGATTCAATAGAAAATTATTATAAAAATAATTACAAATTTACATTTAACAACTGGAAAGAAGATCCAATAATTGAAAAAATAAATTGGATAAGTAATTGTGAGAAACATTACGATGGATTTCCATTAAAAGAACCTAATTTACTTAATCTACCTAAATATGAAAAGATAAAAAAAGTACATGAAGATTTCTATAAAGATATTGATTATGTTGCTGAAATTTTTTATAAAAATAAACTATTAGAAATATTTATGTTATCTTCATTTAAGATGATTAAAGATTACATTTCTGAAAACACACCAACTGACGAAATAAAACAAAAATCATTAATATTTGAGTTGACTGTTAAAGATTATATAAAATCAAAAAGAATTTAATATTTGCTAAAAAAACAAATAAGTATAATATAAATTAAATGTATTAATTATGGGTTATGAATCGTCAAACATTTTGAGTGAAGAAGCAAACATTAAAGATGTTATTGAATTTTTAAAAATACTTAATTATGAATATATAGGAGTATTTAAGGAAAAAGAAATCGGCTATATTAAACATTTTTATTGGAACGAAAAAAAAGATTACAAATCGTGGTATGGTATTGAATTGTCAATATTTATAAGTAAACACAGAATACATGTAAATACCAGAACAATTATAAATACTAGTTATTTTGATATAGAGTATATCAATAAGACTATAAAATTATTAAAAAAAAATTTTGGTGGAGAATTTATCACAAGTTATGGAAAAGGAAGATATTTAAAACCAGAAATAAAAAAACTTGAACCTTCAGAAGCAGGATGTTATCTAGCATGTAGTGATTTTGGAAGCAATTTAATGCGTGCATTATTATATTTTGAGAAAAGAATTAAAAATAACAATAAAACAGAGAAAACAAATATCTGGTTTATGGATAAATACAATCCTAATTTTCTATCAAACAATTTTTTGATTACATTCTTAATTTCCATATCAGAAAATTATTGGAAATCTACATATGTTGCTCTTTTGAAATATTCAAGTAATAAAGAACTAATATTAAAAGAAAACAGGATAAACGCTGAAAGATTGGTATTAATTTCAAATGGACAAATATCTGTTGAAGATGCGTTTGCAGAATCTATTTCTTTTGCAAGAATATCTTCTGTTTGTACTAATTTTCAAAAATTGGATAAAAATATTGACTTTGCTAAAATTCTTAATAAACCTTACAAATCAAAGAATGTAAATGTTTTTGATTACCTTGGAGAGATGACTAAAATTAGAAATAAAATTATTCATAAGCCAAGTAATATTTTTATTGTAGAAGATTTTGAAATTAAAGAGTTTATAAATATAATTCAATATTCAATTGTAGAATGTTACAAAGAATTAACTATGGTCAAAGGGTGGATATTTGATCTTCCTTTTACAACAAATGAAATAACATAATACCATCTTAATAATATTTTGAATCAATTTGTTCAGTTTTTATTTGTAATTCTAATCACATAGTTAACAACACAAAATGATAACGTGTTATCTTGCATGAAAAGCATGGGAGGAAAAGACTCCAACAATAAAAACAACCAATAATATTGCCCAAAAGGCTTCCTTGCTTATTGTTGTTTGTTTCAACTTTTTTGTATATGTAATTAATGCTTTCCAGTTATAGCATACGTGAACCATTGCAAATATTGTAAATAATAAGGCAGACATGTTGTGTACAGACATCCAAAAATGTCTTTCAACAGTTAAGCCTTCAAATTGTAAATTATGATTCATTATACCTGAAAGAGGTAGTCCTAATAAAGAAACAAACATTGCAATAGAAGTAAAGCTTCGTTTATTAAATGGTTTTTTTTCTAATTTTTCCATAAATATTTATATTATTTTAATTATAGTTTCAAATTTACAAACTTTAATACATGTAAAACATCCAATACATTTATTTGGGTCTTTTAAGCTAATATGTCTATGATTAAAAAACACGATTTTGGTTATTATTTTTTCAGGGCAATTGCTGATACATTTCCAGCATGCTTTGCAGTTTTTGGTGTTTAAACTAATAAAATCTGTTTTTGTATTATTATAGTTAAAAAAATTTAGTTTCATACTTTGCGAGTTATTGCTTTGCAAAAGTATTTAAGGGAATACTCGTTAACAATAACAATTGTTAATAAATTTATTTTTTATTTCTTATTCTACTTAATGAAACAGGCGTAATGCCTAAATATGATGCTATATAGTGTTGAGGTATGCGTTGTATAATTTCTGGATTGGTTTTCATTAGTTCATTATAACGTTTATGAGGATTGTCCTTTATTCTGGATAAGAAAAGTGTCGTATAATTACTTAACCTTTTTAAAATTATATCATTAAATCCTTCTTTTATTTCCGGGTATTTACTTAAAATTATATCAAAATCATTTTTATTAATAAAAACAACAGAAGATGCTTCTATACTTTCAATATAGAAAAGACTAGGTTGTTGATTAAAAAAGCTTTCTAAAGAGCAAACACCTTTATTTTCAAAGAAGAATTGAAATGTAATATCTTTTCCATCGTTGTTAAACCACATTCGCAAACAGCCCTTTTTTATAAAATAAATTGTTTTTGATATTTCTCCTTCCGATAATAAAGTAGTTTTTGTAAGTATTTCTTTTTCGTGAAATAATGATTGAATATTATCCCAATTCTTTTTATCTGCTTTTAATTTATCAAACAATTCTTTAAACATAATTTGTTTGGTCGTTTTTCTTGATAAGTTATTGATTTTGTTATACAAAAGTAATGAAAATAGAAATAATAGACAAATAATCACAAAAAAAACTCTCAATGGACATTAAAACCATTGAGAGTTTTTTTATGCAAATGATTCAAATATTTTTAATTATTTGATTTCTATTTGCCTTGAAGGTTTTTGTTTTGCTTCTTCCCTTTTTGGGATGAGTATGGATAATATTCCATCTTTATGACTTGCCGTAATATTCTCTTGCTCAACACTAACTGGTAAGCTAAAAGACCTTTTAAAGGAACAAAAGTTAAACTCTCTTCTTAAAAGTTTTGATTCTTTTTCTTCATCTTTTGACTCTTTCTCTGATGAAATTGTTAAGATGTTATTTGTAACATCTATCACAAAATCACCTTTTTCTAAACCGGGTGCTGCAACCTCTATCTTATAATAATCTGTATTCTCAGATACATTAACGGCTGGAATATTAATACCCGTTCTTGCCATAAAATCAGGCATATTATCTTTTCCAAAAAACTCATCAACTAAATTTGGAAAACTTACGAAGTTTTTTAATGTAGGTAACATAGTTTTATCCTCCTTATTTTTTTAATTATTAATTTTTTCAATTATTTTTCAATTTATATGCCAGATTATTTTTTCAAATAACAGTATGACATATTGTCTTAAAACGGGAAATTCATAGTGACAATATGTCGTATCAAGAAATAAAAATAATAAACGTAATTTATATACAATTTTTAATTGATAATATTGGATAAATTTAGTATAATAATTCTATGATTTTTGTAATATGTGAAAATAATATTATATATTTGCATCTATAAACAATGAATTTTAATGACTTTCATTAAAGAGATAACTTATGAAAAAAATCTTATTATTTTTAACTATTTGTTTGTTTTTTAACAACATAATGTATGGAATATTTGTTGAAAAAATGCCTATTAAGTTAACTCAACCTGATGGTGCTGTTATAAACTGTTTCATAACTGGCGATGAATTTTATAGAAGAGTTTTTGATGACAAAGATTATACTATTATTCAACATGAAACAACAGGATATTACGTATATGCGATTGAAGAAAATGGCAAATTAGTATCTTCAAATTATGTTGTAGGAAAAAATAATCCTGAAAAAATCGGATTAAAAAAAGGAGTAATAGTGTCAAATATAATTATTCAGGATAAAATAAACAAATTGCAGAAAATTAATAATAGTTTCCAAAGAAAAATAAAAACCGATATCCCATTTGGAACCTCAGATAATGTTGGTTTAATAAATAATTTGGTGGTATTTATCAGGTTTAGTGATGAAGTAGAATTTACACAAAGTAAAAGCTTTTATGAAGGAATATTTAATGGAAATTCAAGCTCTTCAAATTCAATGTATAATTATTTTAAGCAAGCATCTTATAATAAACTTGAAATAAAATCACATTTTTATCCAGAATCAAATGTCAGTAATGTTATATCATATAAAAATAATCAACCAAGAAAATATTATCAGCCATATAATGTGGTAACTAATAAAATTGGATATTCTAATCAAGATGAACGCTATCAAAGAGAGTGGGAGTTGTTGTCTAGTGCTATTAATTATGTAAAGAGCATTATTCCAGATAATTTAAATTTAGATTATAATTCTGATGGAGTTGTTGATAATATTGCTTTTATTATTAAAGGAGGTTCTGATACTTGGGATGATTTGATGTGGCCACATAACTGGGATTTATATTCTTTGTCTTATTATGCAGGTGCTACAAATTATAGTGAATTTATGATCAATTCAAAGTATGTTTCTAATTTTAATTTCTATTTATCAGACTTTAATTATGGAAATATTGCTGGTGTGCTATGTCATGAGATGTTTCATGCACTAGGTGCTCCAGATTTATACCATTATAATCCAGAATATGCAGATAGACAATCTGTTGGTGTGTGGGATTTAATGGATGCTACAGGGTATGATAAGGCTCAATCAATGACAGCATATATGAAGTTCCGCTATGGAAAATGGATTGATAATATTCCTGAAATAACAGTTAATGGCAAATATACATTATATCCAATAACCTCCTCAAAAAAAAATTGCTATAAATTTAATCTAAATCAAAATGGAAGCGAATATATCGTTTTAGAATACAGAAAAAAGACAGGAACGTTTGAAACTATCATCCCTGGTTCAGGAATGATTGTAAGTAGAATAAATACTTCTTCTGATGGATTGGGTAATATGGATTATCCTTCTGTTAGTGATGAAATATATATTTATAGGGTAGGTGGCACTCCAACTGAATGGGGCGATATAAATAAAGCCAACTTATCAAATAACTTAAATAGAGCAGAAATATCAAATAATACTAATCCTTATATTTTTTTATCAGATGGTACATTAGGTAAAGTTAAGATAAAAAACATTACAGAATATTCTGATTCGTTAACCTTTTTTATAGAAAATCTTCTTGTAGATTCTGTCCCTATTTCTGATTTTAATTCAGAAAGAACTAATATTACAAAGGGAGACGCAATTAATTTCTTTGACAAGTCATTAGGAAAACCAAATCAATGGTTATGGACATTTCAAGGGGCTACTCCTGCAACTTCATCATTACAAAACCCAATAAATATTGCTTATAATACATCTGGTAGTTATTATGTTAAGTTGAAAGTCCTTAATTCAAAGGGTGCAGATTCTATTGTAAAATATAATTATATAATTGTTGCCGAACCAGAAATATTTAGTTGCAATAATGCTATTCAATTACAGTTAAATCAAACTTTTTCAGGCTCAACAGTTGGAGGAACAAAAAGCGTAAGTAAATATAATTGCTCCGAATGGAACGAAAGTGGTTCTGAAAAAATTCATTCTATTACATTAAGCAAAAAAGGAGTACTATCGTTAGAGTTAAACTATGCTGACAATATTGACCTTGATTTATTTCTGTTAAATAATTGCAACATTAATAGCTGTATAGCTTCTGGAGATAAAAATATAAATATGGAATTACAAGCAGGAACTTATTATATTGTAGTTGATGGGTATGGTAATAGTGCTGGCAATTATAATTTAAATGTGTCTTTTTCTGAAAAAGACACATTAATATGTGATAATGCAACTAATATTTTGGTAGGAACTGTTTTTAATGGTACTACATCAAACCTTAAGAATAACATCAAATATTATAATTGTGCTAATTGGCTTAATGAAACAGGTGGAGAAAAGGTGCATGTATTCACGTTGAATAGAGATGTTAATATGAAAGTAAAATTATTTAATACTGGTAGCAATAATTTAGATGCGTTTATATTTAATGGCTGTGACATTAATAGTTGCATAAGTTATATTGACAGTATTGGGCAAGTAAAATTATCTGCAGGTACATATTATTTGGTTGTTGATGAAATGGAGAATAGTGAAGGAAGTTATTCATTGTTATTAGAAGAGTTAAAAGATACACTAATATGCAATGATGCTGTAAAAATTAGTTGTGGAGAAATATATAAAGGAAGCACAATTGGATTAATTAATAATATTAACAAGTACACTTGTAAAGAGTGGAATGAAAGTGGACCTGAAAAAATTCATTATATACAAACAAATAATTTGGGTAGTATATCTATTAAATTAAACTCTTTTAATGAAGATCTTGATATTGCTTTAATTGGAGGATGCAATATCAAAAATTGTATATCTATAGATGACGCTGAAATAAAAGTATCAGAAATGCCTGCTGGGATATATTATATAGTTGTTGACGGTTATGAGGGTATTGCTGCAAACTATGAAATAGAAGTTAATTACACTAGCTTCAAAGCAGATGCTGGAATTGATAAAACAATTTGTAGTGGATCAAATGTAACATTAACTGCAAATGGTGGAGATAATTATCTTTGGAGCAATGGAATGACAACAAAAACTATTCTTGTTACTCCTACTACTAATAGCACATATAATGTTTCTTGTTACAAGGATGGATGTGTGTCTGTTGATGATGTTGTCGTCATGGTTAATAAACTAAATATTGATTTAGGAAACGATATAAATGATTGTAATCACACTGATATAGAATTACAAGTTAATCCAAGTATACCATTAAGTAATATTATTTATGTGCAAACTCCAGATAATTATGTAATTGATTCAATAGGCTATGCTAAGTTTGGTACAGATATATCTAAAGCTTATGCTGGAGGTGATTTAATATATGTGCAGGATAAGGATAATAGTTTTTTAGGTTGTTCTTCAAATGGATATCCAACAGATATTTTTAAAGGAAAGATTGCTCTGATAGATAGAGGGGGCTGCTCTTTTGAATACAAAACTTTATTAGCTCAACAAGCTGGAGCAAAAGCTGTTATAATTGTAAATAATGAATTGGGAAATAGCGTTTTGTCTACAATGGGCGAAAGTGAAGGATATGGAAGTTTGATAAAAATACCTGTGGTGATGGTTGGAAATAACGATGGACTAAAGCTAAAAAACTTTATTAATAATGGTAAATCTGTTCAATTAAGTATAGGTTATTATAGTTCTGCTATGAATTATTCGTGGTACCCAAATAATGCCATAAACAATGTCGAAATCGCAAATCCTATAGTAAATCCGACAACAACAACAACGTATAATGTTACTGTTTCTAATTTATTAGGATGCTCTGCTTCTGATAATATTGTCATTAGCATTAATAATAACCCAATAGTTGTTGATGCAGGTGTCGACAAAACAATATATAGTGGCGATAGTATTACTATAAATTCAACATTTATAAGTGGTGCAAATTATACATGGAGTAGTGGTCAAAAAACTTCATCTATAAAAGTCGCTCCAACTTCTAATACCGCATATACTATTAGTGTTGATAAAAGTGGGTGCGTTGATGATGATATTGTTTATGTTTACGTTAAAAAAATAAGAGAAGGTCAAGCTGGAAGTTGGGCTGATTCTTGGAATTACGATTGTTCAAATAATACTGTAGGTTTTCCTTTAGACAAAAATACTGTTAGGGACACGGGCTATATTAATGGAAACAATATTATCACTAAGCCTATCGAACAAGCTCAATTATTCAATACAACATCTAAAAATTCTATTTTAACAGGAGTTGCTGTTTGGTTTAGCAAAAAACAAGTGAAAACAAATCAACCTATTTATGCTAAATTATATTCACTTAATCCAACAACATTAAAACCAAATACTCTTATTTCTATAAGTGATACAATATATATGTCGGATATAAATACCTCCCAATATGAAGGAGGTTTGTTTAAATTTAACTCATTAATTCATCTGCCTGAAAAATATGCAATTAGCATATGTTTGCCTAATTCTACTTCAAATTTAGTTAATAATGATATGCTGTGTTTATCTGTTACTTCAAATAATTGTATGACTTCTGATTCGCTTGCAATAGAGAAACGAAACGATAATAAGTGGTACTCTATATTGAAAAGCTATAAAGATACTATTAATTTTGATTTTGCAATCTTCCCTCAGATTAATTTCAAAGATACATGTATGGCTTATGCTGGCCGTGATACATCTATATGCGGAAATTCAAATGTTACAATAGGATCGAATATTTCAATAGCAGATACTTATTTTTGGCTTGATAATCATAGTTCTAGTAAAACAAGAACTGTTGCCCCTAACAATACTACTAATTATACTCTTTCAGTTTCAAATGGATATTGTGAGGATTCTGATGCCGTTCGTGTAGAAGTGAAAAAAGTTGATGCCGGCGAAGATAAAACATTGTGTGAAGCAGGTTTTGTTGTATTATCAGCAAAAGGTGTCGACTCATATAAATGGAACACAGGCGAAACAAACCAATCTATAGTTGTGCAAGTGAACGATAGTAAAACATTTAAAGTGACAGGAACATCTGGTAATTGCATAAGTACAGATGAAATAATGGTTGACGTTTCAGAAAATGATGGAGTAAGTGAAAATTGGGAATGGTTACTAAATTTTGAATTTCCTTTAGATGATTATATTATAGATATGGCAATTGACAATAAACAATTTGTATATTCTGTGGGGTCATTTTATAGTTACAATGAAAGTGGGGATTTAATTACTAATTCTTTTATACTTAAAACAGATAGTTTAGGAAATATAATCTGGTTAAGTGAATTGCAAGGAGATAAAGAAAATGTTGTGAGTGCTATTACTATTGATAAAAATAACAATATTGTTATTACAGGTGTTTTTAAAAATAACTTAGTTGTTGATGGAGATATTCTAATTACAGGCTCTAATTATGATATATATATATTACAGTATAACCAAAATGGAATTTTAAATACAGGTGCATATTCTAAAACTAACAAATTAAAGCAACCTATGGATATTGTTACTGATGCAAATAATGATATATATATTAGTGGAGTATATGCTGGTGCCGATGATTTATGGGGAGCTGCATTACCTGCATATGGTTCTTATGATATATTTATTTCTAAAATTAGTTCTAATTACCAATATGTTTATTGGACTCGAACTTTTGGAAGTTCTAAATCTGATGCCATATATAGTATAGATGTTGATTCTGCTGGTAATTTATATGGCGCAGGAGCTTATTCTGGAAGTATGAATATTAAAAATTATATATTAAATTCAGTAGACTCTTCTCAGGATATTTTATTAGTTAAATATGATCCAGATGGGAATTTGCTAAACTATAAATCAATAGGTGGAAGCGGTACTGACTTGATAAGAAATATTCTTTATGACAAAGTTTCAAACAACATTTATTTAGCAGGTAAATTTTCAAATCAATTATCAATAAATAATGATATTTTTAATGCCAAAGGTGCTACTGATGGAATATTAATAAAAATGGATAATAACTTTAATTCAAAATGGATAAAAACAATAGGAAGCAGTAAAGATGATATTATTCAGAATATTTCAATAAATAAAAATGGAGAATTGTTTTTTGTTGCAAACTATAATGATTCTATGAGTTACAATAATAATATGTATTTTTCAAAGGGTGATTACGATATTTTTATTTCAAAAATAGATTCTTTTGGAAATGATAAATGGAATACAACTATTGGAGGCAAAAGTTTAGATATAGCAGGTGATATCGTTGTAAATGATAAAAATATTTATATTGGAGGATTATTTTATAAGACTATTTCAATAAACTGTGACAAACATTATACTAGTGGTGGTGGTAAAGATTTATTTATAGCAAAACTTAATGATAACTATAATTGTAAGTTAATTGTTGATGCTGGTTTGGACAAAACTATTTGTGATGGTAGTAGCATTAATTTGACAGCAAACGGAGGAACTAGTTACTCTTGGAGTAACAATATTTATACTGCGAATAATGTTGTAAGTCCAATTAAATCAACAAAATACTACGTAACGGTTACTGCAAACTCTTGTAGTGCAAAAGATAGTGTTCTTGTTACTGTTAAGTCTGTTAATGCTAATGCTGATAATGATAAAACAATATGCAAAGGAGATATGGTTTTAATTAATGTTTCTGGTGGTACTACTTACAGTTGGAATACAGGAAGTAACAAAAATCAAATAATGGTTAGTCCTTCTTCTTCTTCAATATATTTTGTTTCAGCATATAAAGATAATTGTTTTGGGAAAGATTCTGTTAATATAACCGTAAATATCCCTCCTATTGTTGACTTAGGCAGTGATAAAACTATTAGTAAAGGCGATTCTATTACTTTGTATTCATCAAATACTGTCGCCATAGCTTATGCTTGGAGTAATGAAACTTTTAAACAAAATGCAACTGTAAAGCCAACAACAACTACTACATATTCTTTGTTTGCTTTTGATGCTAATGGATGTAGTTCTAGTGATAACATTGTTGTTAATGTTATTAACCCTCCAAATTGTAGTATTGAGGTAAATATTGGAAATGATACAACAATTACAAAAGGAAATTCTATCAACATTTATGCTAGTATTATTAATGGAAATAATCCAACATATACATGGAATAGTGGGCAAACAGATCAAAACATATTAATTGCTCCAACAACTAATATTACATACATTGTCACGGTTTATGATGGAAATTGTTCTGCTGTTGATTCTGTTTTAGTTTCTGTTGTTCCAGTAAATTGCACTTTGTCAGCATTCATAAATGCAATGCCTACTAATATTTGCAAAAATTCAACATCTAATTTGGTCGCGTCTGTTGAAAATGAAACTAGTAATAATAATACCATTTTTATATGGAGTAATGGATTAAATACAAATTCTATAAGTGTAAAACCCATGTCAACTACAACATATACATTAACAGTACAATCAGGTGAATGTGTAACAACTACATCTACAGTAGTTTTTGTTACTTCTGTTTGGGTTGAATTGGATAATGAGAAATATGTATGTAGTGGAAACCAACTAACACTATCTGCACTAGGAAATGCAAATGAATATCTGTGGTCAAATAATATGAATATGCCAACAATTACTTTTATTCCTGATAACAGTAAATATTATACTTTATTAGCATCAATAGATTCATGTGTAATAAAAGATTCTGTTTATGTTCATGTTGTTCAAACTCCAGAAGCGAATGCTGGAGAAGATGTATTACTTTGGAATACAGACAAAGTACAACTTACTGCAAGTGGTGGAGATAGTTATCTTTGGAGTACGGGAGAAACAAGTTCTCAAATATTTGTAAATCCAACACAAACAACAATATATGTGGTTACTGTTGCAAATCAAGGCTTATGTTCGGATGTTGACTCTGTTGAAGTAAAAACACCATCACTATCTATAGAAGAACTAGCAATAAGTAAAATAAAACTATATCCAAACCCAAATAATGGAGTGTTTTATTTTGAGCTAAGCAACAAAAAACTACAAAATCCTGAAATCGCTTTGTTTAATGTATTCGGGCAGGAAATTCTAAGAAAAAAAATAATAGATAATAAAAACTCTAAAACCAAAATAGATATTAGCAATCATTGCAATGGTGTTTATTATCTTGAGTTAAAAACAAATGATAATTGTTTAATAATAAAAGTGATAAAAAATTAAAAATAAAGTCCAAAATGCAAAACTTTTATGGAGTTTCTTTTTATTATATTCGTTTTTATATAATGCTTTGAATAAGTAAGTTGATATTGTTGTAACTAATAATTAATAAACCATATCTTATTTAGATATGTATTGTCATATCTTAAAAAAAACGGATAAGCGTTTGTTTATACGCTTATCCGTTTTCTTTTCTAATTGTTTATTTCTTATTATTCGATTGTTTCTAGCCAGCCGTATTTATCTGGAATATTACAATATTGAATATCTTGCAATAAATTGTATAACTTCTCTGATAT
>MEOD01000103.1:20871-21368 GCA_001768555.1 Bacteroidetes bacterium GWF2_29_10 | reverse complement strand
CTTTGCAATACTCGAAAGTAATTTGTTTTTCTGGGTCAAATATTGCTTTTATTGGAGAAATAACAGCTGCTGTACCACAAGCTCCTACTTCTTCAAAATCTTTAAGCTCATCAATATGTATTCGTCTTTTTTCAATTTTTAGTCCTATAGATTCAGCTAAAACTTGTAAGCTCATATTGGTGATTGAGGGTAAAATAGAATGAGATTCTGGGGTAATATACGTATTATCCTTTATTGCAAAAAAGTTTGCTGGACCACATTCATCTATATATTTCTTCTCCTTTGCATCAAGAAATAAACTAGCTGAATACCCTTCGTGATGTGCTTCTTCTGTTGCTCTTAAACTAGCTGCATAGTTGCCTCCTACTTTGACATGACCTGTGCCTAAAGGAGCTGCTCTGTCATAATCCCTTGCTATTTGGATGCTTACAGGTTTAAAACCATCTTTGAAATATGGACCTACAGGACCTACAAACACCATAAACAGATACTCATCT
>MEOD01000103.1:9742-20864 GCA_001768555.1 Bacteroidetes bacterium GWF2_29_10 | reverse complement strand
TTACTCCTACTTGTGGACCTGTACCTATTAGTATAGGTCTGATGTAAAGAGAAGCCCCTGTTCCATAAGGTGGAACAAATTCACTGTTTAGCTTAATTGTTTTATGTACAGCTTCTCTAAACAAACTTTCGGGAACCTGAGGCATTAATATTGCATCTGCTGATTTGTTCATGCGTTTCGAGTTTTCCGACAATCTAAACACTTTTATTAAATTATCTTTTGAGCGGAAAGCTTTTACGCCTTCAAATGCTTCTTGCCCATAATGTAAACATGTTGCGGCAATATGCATTGTTATTTGTTCGGATGACGACACCTCTAATTGTCCCCATTTACCATCTCTATAATAACATCTTGTATTATAGTTTGTCTTAAAATATCCAAATGGCAATTTGGACCATTCAATATTTTTCATAAAAATTATTTTTTAGTTAGTAACAATTCTGACGGCACAAACCTACATGATTTTTATAGAAAAACCAATTTTTTCATTTTTTTTTAAAAATATGTTTTTTATTCTTCCAAAATATTCTTACCCGATAACATGTTATATAAGAAATCACACTTTTGTAAATGTTTTGCAATTTTGATTTGCCAAAACTAAAAATTATCAATGGGCAAAAGTATATATTTAAAATTTCTAGAGAATATTATGCTATTATTGAGGAACGTTACTAATATTGTTTAAAATTTTCCACTAAATATTATTGCTTAAATCTTTACAACAATTATAATTATTTATTTCTTTGAATAGTATAATCTATAAGATTTAGTATTGAATCTTTGTAAATAGAGTCGTCAAAATTACAAAGCAATTCTAATATGTATTGTTTATAATCATTTATCTTTTTATAGGAATACTCTATGCTACCATGAATTTCCATCTTCTTTATTATTTCATTTATATTCTTGTTGCCATTAATTTTAATATCTCGCTTTAAAAGATATCTATCTTTTAGTGATAAACTATTTAACAAATGTATAACTGGTAGTGTTAATTTATTTTCCTTTAAATCGGAACCTTTGTTTTTTCCTGTATTCTTTGATTCAAAATCAAGCAAGTCATCTTTTATTTGAAATATTATTCCAAGATTTAAGCCAACATCATACATGTAATTGACCAACTTCCTATCACATCCTGAAGCCAAAGCCCCACCTGAACAACAGGTGGCAAATAATACAGCAGTCTTTTTTTTTATTATTTCAAAATAAATATCCTCATCTATATTGAGTTTTCTAGATTTCTCTATTTGTAAAATTTCCCCTTCACTCATTTGTTTAACCGTATCACTAACCATTCCCAAAAATTCATAATCCTTATTATCTATACTTAGCATTAAACCTTTTGCTAATAAATAATCACCTATTAATACAGAAATTTTATTCTTCCATAAAGCATTAATCGAAAAATTACCCCTACGCATATATGCCTCATCTACTACATCATCATGCAATAACGTTGCTGTATGTAATAACTCTATTAAAGTTGCCATTCTATATGATGCTTGCAACACACATTTTCCTGATAGCCCTGACGATAAAAATACTAAGATAGGTCTGATTTGCTTTCCTTTTGTTTTTAATATATAGTTTGTAACTTTATCTACTAAAAATATATTGTTTTTTATTGACTCTTTAAAGTAAATATTAAAACTATCTATATCTTTCTTAATTGGCCTTATAATATTATCTAATGACATACCTGTTTTTTTTTGATTACTTAATAAAACTCATATTTATAAGATAAAGTATTTTTTGGCTCCATTTTTTTCGAATCCCAAGTAGTCATATTTATTTTATTATTATTATCATCATATTCACTTTTAAATCTATATTCTAATTTACCATCTATACCAAATTTCTCCTCTAAAATAATATTATTATTTAAATCATAATCAACATTGTAAATGAGAAACTTCTTTTGATTCCCTCCTATAATAAAAACTGATAAAATATTACCTGTTTCATTATATTTAAATTCTGTTTTTTGAGATAAATCTTCTTCTGATTTCTCTTCTTTAATTATTTTTCCCTCATCACTATATTTATATCGCTTCTTGCTCGAAATTTTATTATCCGAATCATAAACTATTAGTTTTATTAATCTATTTTTATTATCATATTCATAGGACTCTTTCATTGATAAAGAGCCATCTGGAAACTTTGATACTTTTTCAATTAATTTATCGTCTTTATATTGAAATAACCATATCCAACTTTTTTGACCTCCTGCATCATAATCAATAATTTCTATTATATTCCCTTTTTCATCATACGAAATCTTTGAGGAAAGATATTCACGCCTATTTTTAGTTAGTTCTGTTATATGAATATTACAATATTTTATTCTATTCCTTACTATTCTAGACTTATCCATTTGCTTCGCCTTTTCCTGCATATCTCCAATTATATCTGCAAGCAAGCTTTCACTTTGTGCATATATTTGAAAAATTGAAACAAATAAAAAGAATATTAAGCTAAATATTTTCATCTTTTAACATTTTATTGCAATAATAGTAATTTATAATCAATGTCTAAAAATAAAGATTATTTTTTTTAAACAAATTGAATAACAAAATGTAATATTAAGTTTTAATAGCTTGTTTAAGTGTAGCATTTATTGTAATTAAATGCTTAAAAAATAACAAGTAATTGTCACCTTCTTAAAAAAAACGCATTCTTATTGAGCATTGTTATTTGTCCTATTTTTTTTATATTTTTGAAATTAATATTTAGCTTTTATATTAGAAATACTTAAAATAATTTTAATACATTTGCAAAATAATTTTGAAGTATAAATTTTAAATAATTATGAAATCAATTTGCAAATTACTATTGTTATTTACATTAATAATAACATTCAATGTTAGTAAATCATTTTCTCAAAATTCAGACAAAGTTATCTTAACAATCAATAATGACAAGATAATGTTAGAAGAATTTGAAAGAGTATTTAAAAAAAATAACTCTAAAAATGATTACGTTGATAAGAAAGCATTAGATGAATATATGGATCTTTTTATTAATTTTAAACTAAAAGTAAAAGATGCCGAAAATAATAAAGTGGATACAGCTAATTCTTTTATAAAGGAATTAGAGGGATATAGAAAACAACTTTCTCAACCTTACTTGACTGATAAAAATGTAAATGAGAACCTATTAAAAGAAGCTTATAATAGAATGAATTGGGATGTTAGAGCTAGCCATATATTAATTAAATTATCTCAAAATCCTACAGCAAAAGATACTCTAACTGCATTTAATAAAATTGTAGAGCTAAGAAATAAAATCATTAAAGGAGAACCTTTTGATAAAATTGCAAAAGAATTTTCTGAAGATCCTTCTGCAAAAGATCATCCCGCTCAAGATGAAAGACCAGCATACAAAGGAAATGCAGGCGATTTAGGATACTTTACTGTTTTTCAGATGATATACCCATTTGAATCAATGGCTTATGCAACCAAAGTTGGCGAAATTTCTCAGCCAATAAGAACTCAATTTGGATATCATATTATAAAAGTTACTGATAAACGTCAAGCTCAAGGCCAAATTCAGGTTGCTCATATTATGATTAAGGCGCCAGATGGAATGTCGAAAGATGATTCTATTGTAGCAAAAAAGAAAATTGAGGATATTTACTCCAATTTACTATCTGGAGCAGATTTTCAAGAATTAGCAAAAAAATATTCAGAAGACTATACAACAGCAAACAAAGGTGGAATATTGCCTTGGTTTGGTACAGGACGAATGGTTCCGGAATTTGAAAAAGTTGCGTTTGCTTTGTCTAATGATGGAGACATATCTCAACCTATAAAAACTTCTTATGGATGGCACATAATTAAAAGAATTAGTAGAAAAAATATTCCTTCTTATGATGAAATTAAAAATGAATTAAAAGCTAAAATAGCTAAAGATTCCCGCTCTAATTTACCACAAGAAGCTTTTATTGAAAAATTAAAAGCAAACTATAAATATACTCAAGATGAAAAAGCTATTAAAGATTTTTATAAAGTTATTGATGATTCAATATTTAGTGGAAAATGGGAGGTAAAGAGGGCTAGCAAATTGCAAAAAAATATGGCAACATTTTACAATGTTAATATTAATCAACAAGAATTTGCTAAATATATTGCAAAAAACCAAGTTTTCCCTAAACAAGAAATAAAAGCTCTTGTTGATAAAATGTTTAAACAATATATTGATCAAAGAATCGTAGAGTACGAAGCAAGTATATTAGAAAATAAATATCCAGAATTTAAAGCTTTAATGAAGGAATATAAAGAAGGAATGATGTTGTTTGAAATTACAGATAGAAATGTTTGGACCAAAGCTGTAAAAGACACAATAGGATTACAAGAATTTTATGCCAAAAACAAAGATAAATACATGTGGCCAGAAAGAATTGAGGGCATTGTATTCACTTGTAGCAACAAAAAAATAGCAGATAATTTAAGAAATTTAATCGATGACGGAATAGAACCTATGGATGCTGTTGATAGTATTAATGAAAGCGACCCTTCTAATGTTTATAGTGAAGAAGGAAAATTTACTAAAGATGAAAAAGACATATTTCAAAAAATAGAATGGAAAATTGGACTTTCTCAAGATTTATTAATTGATAATCAAGAAAACATTGTTTTTGTTTTAATTAACAAAATATTAAAACCAGAAACAAAACAATTAAATGAATCGAAAGGCTTGATAACTTCAGAATACCAAAACTATTTAGAAAAAGAATGGATTGATAGTCTTCGAAAACAAAGCAATATTTCCATAAATAATGACGTACTTTATTTATTGATTAACAATAAATAAATTATTAATGCTTTGAAAAATTATTTGCTATTTATATTCTATATTTTAGTGCAATTATTTTTTGTTACATCATGTGACACAAAAAATGATAAAATTAAAATAGCACAAGTATATGATGATTGCTTATACTTAGCTGATTTAAACAATCTAAATTTAAAAAATATTTCAAAAAAGGATAGTTTAAAAATAGTAAAAGCATACATTAATGACTGGATTAATCAAAAAATCATTTTAAAAAATGCTAAAAATGATTTAGAAAATACTGCATATATTAAAGATAAAGTAAAAAATATAGAAGATGATTTATATGTATATGAATATGAAAAACAATATATTGTAAATAACTTGGATACTATTGTTGCTGACGATGAAATTAGTGAATATTATAATAATAATAAATCTAATTTTAACCTTAAGGAAAATATTTTAAAAGTTCTCTACGTTAAATTTGATAGCAATTGGAAATCTAAAAATGACAATATTGAGAATTTAATGAAATCAGATAAAATAGAAGATAGGGAAAAACTCATAAAGCTAACAGAAAAATATGCTGTAAATGCTTATCTTAATGATTCGTCATGGTTGTTATTTAACGACTTGTTAAAAGAAATTCCCGTGAAAACATACAACCAAACAGATTATTTGAAATACAACAAATATATATACCTTAAAAATATTGATTACCAATATCATTTATACATTAAAGATTTCAAAATTAAAGACTCAGAATCTCCTTTAAGTTATGAATATAACAAAATAAAAAATATTATACTAAATAGGAGAAAAAATGATTTAATAAATGACATGAGAAAAAATATAAAGAAAGATGCATATAAGAAAGAAAAAGTTAAAATTTTTAGAAAAATAAGTTAATATACAAATACAAATATTGTAAATCAAAAATCAAAAATGAAAAAAAAAATAAATTTATTATTATTACTGATACCATTATTTTCTCTATTCTCTTTTGGCCAATCTAATGTAATAGATGGAGTTATTGCTACTGTTGGAAACCAAATAATTTTAAAAAGTGATTTGGAAAAAATATATGTACAATCATTTAATGATCGAAATTATGTCGATAAAGATGATATATGTGTTATTCTTGAAGAATTGATATTTCAAAAAATGTTAGTTTATCAAGCGGATGTTGACAGTGTTGTTGTTACAGAACCAGAAGTAGAAAATGAATTAGAAAGACGAATGAAATTTTATATTTCACAAGTAGGATCTACAGAAAATCTAGAAGCTTATTATAAAAAAACTATAGATGAAATAAAAACAGAAGTACGAAAAAATTTAAAAGATCAATTAATTGTTAGACAAATGCAAGGTAAAATTATTGATGATGTTAAAATAACTCCAAGTGAAGTAAGAAGTTTCTTTAACTCAATCCCTAAAGATAGTCTTCCTGTAATTCCTTCAGAAGTTGAAGTTGCTCAAATAGTTAAAAAACCAAAAATTACAGAAGAAACAAAAAAAGAGGTTAAAAATAGACTTGCTAAAATTAAAGAAAGAATAATTAATGGAGAAGATTTCTCTGCTCTTGCTGTAATGTATTCTGAAGATGCCTCATCTAAAAAGGGTGGGGAGTTAGGATTTTATGGACGTGGAGAATTATACCCAGAATTTGAAGTTGTTGCATACAATTTAAAAGAAAATGAATTATCAGACATAGTTGAAACTAAAGCTGGATACCATATTATTCAATTAATTAAAAGAAAAGGGGAAGAAGTAAACGTTAGACATATATTGTTAAAACCTAAGTTGTCAATCGAAGAAAGTATTAATGTTAAAATGTCTTTGGACTCTATTTATAATATGTTAGTTAATAAAACAATTTCTTTTGATGAAGCTATTCAAAAATATTCTGATGATATATCAAAGCAAAATGGAGGAATGCTTATAAACTCAGAATCAGGATCTACAAAATTTAGATTAAATAGCATCGAAGACCCGACTCTTAAATTTACAATAGAAAACTTAAAACAAGAAGATTTCTCAAAACCAATATTGTTAAAAGATGCTGAAGGAAATGATGTCTATAAAATTATATATGTAAAGACAAAAACAAATGAACACAAAGCTAATTTAAAAGATGACTATTCTATTATTCAACAAGAAGCTTTAGTTGCAAAACAAAATAAAATAATGAAAGAATGGATTGCTTCAAAAAAGAAAGGTATTTTTATAAATATATCTAAAGAGTATTCTGATTGCCCATTCCAAAATAATTGGTTAAAATAATTTAATTATGCAATATGTCAATGATGTAGAAGCCATTAAGGCTTTTAATTTAAAAATAGTAGAATTAAAAAATGAAATATCTAAAATTATTGTTGGACAAGATAAAGTTGTTGAGCAAATTTTAATATCAATTTTCAGTAAAGGACACTGTTTATTAATCGGAGTTCCAGGTTTAGCTAAAACTTTAATAATTAATACAATTGCAAAAACTTTAGGACTGTCATTTAATAGAATACAGTTTACTCCTGATTTAATGCCTTCCGACATTGTTGGCGCTGAAATATTAGATGAAAATCGCAAATTTAAATTCATTAAAGGTCCTGTTTTTGCAAACATTATACTCGCTGATGAAATAAACAGAACACCCCCAAAAACACAATCTGCACTCCTTGAAGCTATGCAGGAAAAAGAAGTTACTGCTGCTGGAACTACATACTCGCTTGATGAGCCTTTCTTTGTTTTGGCAACACAAAATCCAATTGAACAAGAAGGAACATACCCCCTTCCTGAAGCTCAACTTGACCGATTTATGTTTGATATTTGGTTAGAATATCCTTCTTTTGATGAAGAAATAAATATTGTTAAAGCAACTACAACTGGCCTTTATAATAAGGTAAACACAATTATGACTAAAGAGGAAATAATATTTTTTCAAAATCTTATACGAAAAGTTCCTGTTACTGACAACCTGTATAAATACGTAGTTAATTTCGTCTCAAAAACAAGACCTGTGAACACAAATTCTCCTTCAATAACAAAAGAGTATATATCATGGGGGGCTGGACCTAGAGCATCTCAATATCTTATTCTTGGAGCAAAAACTAATGCCATAATAAATGGTAAATATTCCCCAGATATAGAGGATGTAGAAGCTATTGCTAAAGAAGTTCTAAGACATCGAATCGTAATAAATTATAAAGCTGAAGCAAACGGGTATAAAGCTGACGATATTGTTAATGAAATTATAAAATCATTATAATTATAGAGTATTTTGTATTTGCAATAACAGAAGTATAAAAATTCTTTCTAAAAATAATGTTTTATTTAACCTTTGTAGAAACTATAACAGAAAATGAACCATTATTGATAATCTTTTCTATAGTGTTATTTGTGTTTACACTTTTTACCTTTATTGTAAAAATTCCTTCTACACTAAAAAATGCTTCATTTTTATAAATTTGAATCAGTGTTATTGAATTAATCTTATTATAAAAACTATCAATATCATTGGTTTGAATACTTCTGAAAACTATATTGTTAATATCTCTAACTTGAAAGCATGTTCCAAATTTACCATTATTGTTGTTATCTTCTTTGCTTTCCGTTTGTTTATAATTGTAAACATTATATTTCATATAATTGTAAGCATAACTCATTCCAAATGTGTCTGATGGAAAAGTAATATTTAAGTTAAACATACCATCTGGAGATGCTAATTCACGTTCTATATAAAAATCATTATTGCTTAATTCCCAAACAATAAAACCACTATTAATTCCTTCATCTCTTTTATAATTATATGTTTGACCATCAAAGTCAAATTTAACAAAGTCATTAGAATAGTCTATATTGTTAATAATTTCTTTTTCTAAAATAGGAGAATCATATACGTCATGCTCCTTTTCACAACTACTGAAAAAAATCGTCCCGATTATCAGTATAAGTATGTTTATCCGAGTTTTCATGGCTTTTAGTATTAGGATTCAACACTCGTTTATTTTGTTATACTAATTAGCCTTTGTTATTGTTTCAAAATAATAAAACTTTCTTTAAAATAAGAATATTTCCTAGATTACTCTACTTTGTTAATCGCAAATCGACTTTTGTTGTTTTTGTTTAAATATATGGTTAACTTGCCAAGACCATATCCTAATAAAGCTCCTGTAACTACATCTGAAAGCCAATGTTCTCCTTCTATAATTCTTCCTGATGAAGAAACTATGGCTAAAGCATAAATAGAATTTATTAGCAATTTATTATCAGACAAATCATCAAGCATACTTGCTATGGTCCACATTCGAACTGAATGTCCTGAAAAATAAGAATCAATATCATTATTAAATCTATATTTTAAATCTTTAATATTGTTTGGAGGACCCAACCAATCATTAAGCTCAGAATTTGGGCGGTATCGCCCAGTTGCCGTTTTAACAAAAAATGAAAAACCATTTGCAAGCGTTAGACCTTCTATTAATAACAGAGACTTATTGACTATAGCTTTATCTCTTTTGTACAACCCATAACAAAAAAATAATGAACTAATTCCATAAGTTACTCCATTACTTGAAAACAAAGATAAATTTTTCCCGTAGTTACTGAATTTATAATTATTCTCTTGATATTTGATTCTTAAATTATTAATATCATTATCCAAAAAAAATGAAGAACAAATAGAACTACTTGATATAACTATATACTTAGGTAAATCTAATTTTATTAAAGAATCTTTTGGGAAACTATATATAGTTAAAAAACTACATAATAAGAAACTAAAACAAAATGTAAATTGTTTGCTCAATTATTAAAATAATTTTTTAATTTCATAGCCTAATGCAAAAGCAACACAACCTGTTTTCAAACTATCACTTGATGTTACTGCAGGAATAGTATAATTAATATACATGGTACGAGATTTCGTTGGCTCAAAATATAGTATTTTTTTATTATTCTTAAATTCTTCACTAGAGAATAAAAGTTGCCTATTTGATGATTTTGATTTCTTGTCAAACACCTCTATTTTTATTCCATTTGGAGCATTTTCTGTATTAAAAACAAATCTATATCTCTCTCCAAAATATAATGTGACTTCTATATCTGATAATTTTTGCTCAACTCCTTTGTATTTTATAATTGTAGATTCAGCAGAATCATAATTATAAGGCTCTAGAGCCTTGCAGGATTGCTTTATTATTTCTTCACACAATTTAGGATTATCTCCCGCAAAAGAAGATAGAATAATAATAAGAATAAAATTAAATTTAAATAATATTCTTTTTAATTTATAGCTATATGTCCTGAAAATGTCTTTCATTATATTTTTTTTAATTATTTAATAATAATGCTCCTTAATTTAGTGATTTTACTAGATAAATCATTTATTTCTTCTGGCGTAATATTAATGTTTTCAAAATCAATATCATCAATATTCTTCCCTTTAATGGCTTGTGTTCCTATAAATGAGTTGTGAATTCCTTTAAGTTCCAATATTATATTTTGTATTGATTCAGATTGTGTCGGATATTTTTCTAAGCTTTCAATTATCTTTTCTGTTAATGTTAATTGCTCGGCCATTCTTTTGACAACTAATTCATTATTCTTTGCTGAATTGACACATACATACATGCCCTCTACCCATGCCCCTGTAAAATAAATTACAGCATTATGCTTTTTGTCTGAAGTATTTGCGTGTATATCCATTTGTTTTTGAATGTCTGTCAATATGTATATTAAAGAATCTTGTTTATTTAAATTCTTTTCAAACCTTAATAATTCATTTTCACCTATAACTGATGCCATCTCTATATTATCAACTAGATTTTTTACTACCTTCAAGTATTTTAATGCGTCTTGTGTTCGCTTGTTTAAAACACAATAAAACAAATCTGCAGAGTAAACCCCTAAATTTAATGCTCTACTTTCCTCTGAAAAATATTTAGAATTATTTGCTATTGGGTTCATTAATTCGCTGTCATATTTCAATCCCGCTTTTTTAAAGATATAAGCTATTTGTAAAGGTGATGGTAAAATTAAAGATCTTTCATATGTAGGCTCTTCAGTTTTAGTGGTGTCATTAATTACTTCTGTTGATTCTGTCAATTTTTTATCTTCATTACAAGATGTGAATAATAATGATAATAATAAAGTTATTAAAATGAAACTAATTGTTCTGGTTTTCATAATTATATGTTAATTTAAATTTATTGATTATTTGCTAAATGCCCTTGATAAGGTTGGACGATTACCAACCATAATACTTACACAACCTATAACATCTGTATTCCCTTCTGGTATTGTTATTTCAATTTTGTAACGAGTTGCTGCTTTAACGCTTTTCTCAAAAAAA
>MEOD01000103.1:0-9731 GCA_001768555.1 Bacteroidetes bacterium GWF2_29_10 | reverse complement strand
TTCTTCACTATCATAAACTAATTTTTCATCAAAAAATGAAGCAGATCCCCATATTGTGTCTGTAACTAGAATTGGTTCATCTCCAAAATTTGCAGTTTCTTTTTTTATTTCTTTTACTACCTTCTTTTGTGATTTAACAAATTCCTTAACAGTATAATTGATATTTCCCAAAAATTTATCTCCACAAACTAATATTCGCATGTCTTTTTTTGCATAGCATAATATTGTAATTCCTGATGTATCTCCTGGGGACATAGTTGCATAGCTTGTTTGACCCCTGTAGTCATAATCTCCCAAGTCTTTTTTATTACAAAAATTAACCCGAGGACATTGAGAAAAAGATAAAAGAGTTGAAAAAATAAATAATATTATTAAAATGTACTTTTTTATTGAATTCATAACTAAAGATGTAATTTTATTTAATCCACTTATTTCTAATTTCATTAATTGTTTGTTTTAATTTGTTAAAATCATTTTCAGATGCTAACTCTCCATCATTTATAATTTTTATATATATCTCCCCGATATCTTTTAATTCATTTATTATTATGCTTTTAGTTTTTGTATTTTCTGAATTTCCTTCGTTTACATAATTCATAATATTTTCAAGAACTAGTTGTTGTTCCATAATTCTTTGGGTAACTTCATTATTTATATCAAATTTATTTATAGAATTTATTGATATGTATATGCTTTCTAGCCAAGCTCCATAAACAACACATGAAACTATTTCACTCTTCCCTTGCTCTTCTAAAGATAGAAAAACATTCCAATAAGCATCATTGGCTATCTCAAATAAAGAATCAGGATTATTAATGTTTTTATCTATTCTAATAAGTGTTGATTTATCAAAACCTTCTGATAATTCTAAGCCATCTGCTAATTTTTTACAAACTACAAAATATTTATTTATATTCTGATTATCCTTATATACACTTGAATACGCTAAATCAGATGAATATATTCCTAAATTTATAGATTTCTCTATGGTTGAATAATACTCTCCTACCTTATTATAACTATTCAGTAAACCTGCTTTGTATGCAACTTTATTCTCATTTAAAAAAACATATAAATCCATTGGTAATGGAACTCGAAATATATTCTTATTGGATTTATTTTGTTTGGTATTGCTTATAGAAACATTATCCTGTGACGTTTCTTTTTCATTCACACTATTATTGCATCCATTAAGTAATACTACTACTATTACTATTATATTTATAAGTAAGAATATTTTTTTTACTTTCATAACTTTTAATTTTACTTTTTTTATTTAACAAAAAATGTTAAAGTTGCCATATAATGAGTTTGTAAAGTTATTAACAATTTTTTAAAAACAAACAAAAAAAATAATTTATAGGTGTTTTTGTAAAAAAAAGCTGTTAATCTTTAGATTTTAACGAATCAATGGCCTTTTCTAATTCATTTATTTTTTTCTGAAGTAAAGGTATTTTTCTAAAAATAACATAAGACTTTTTATAATCATTTACGTAAAAAGCAGGAGAACCTTGAACAATATCTCCTGGTGTTGTAATGCTTGATTGAATTCCTGACTGTGCAGCAATTTTTACATCATCAGCTATTGTTATATGACCAACTATGCCTACTTGACCTCCAATCATACAATTCTTCCCTATCTTGGTGGAGCCAGCTATACCTGTCTGTGCAGCTATTACTGTATTTTCTCCTATTTCAACATTGTGTGCTATTTGAATAAGATTGTCTAATTTTACTCCTTTTCGAATTATTGTAGAACCTAATGTAGCCCTATCAATAGTAGAATTTGCTCCAATCTCTACATAATCCTCTATTAAAACATTACCTATTTGTGGAACTTTTTCATTACCTTCTGTTCCACTTCTTGCAAATCCAAATCCATCGGCTCCAATAATTACGCCTGCATGAATTATGCAATTTTTACCTATTATCGTATCTTCATATATTTTTACTCCTTGATAAATTGTCGTATTATCTCCTATTACTGTATTCTCTCCAATATATGATTGTGGATAGATTTTTACATTGTTGCCTAGCTTGCAATTATTACCAATAAAAGCATAATCTCCAATATAAATATCGGAGCCTTTTGTTGTATGTTCTCCAATAGAGCAATTGGGGGAAATGCCTAATTTGTTTTTTCGAATCTGATTGTAAATAGTAAGAAGTTTTATAAAGCCTCTATAAGCGTCTTCAACTAATATCAATGTTGCTTTAATAGGCTTTTCTGCTTTGAAATTTTTGTTGACTATTACTATTGAGGCTTGCGTTTCATAAATGTAATGAGTATAAGCTGGGTTTGCTAAAAAACTTAAACTATTAACAACCCCTTCTTCTATTTTTGACAATTTATTTACCCAAATATCTGGATTGCCTTCTATCTTGCCACCTATTAATTCTGCTATCTTTGTCGCTGTAAATTTCATGTGATTTTTTTATTTGAAATGAAGCAAAGATAAAAAGAATAATTACTCTATTTAAATAAATCTTTAGGATAAATGAGAAAATGCTTCTCTACAACTTTTGATAATATTGAAGAATTTAACTGATCCGAAGCTAAAGCTATATCATTTATTGTATTATCTTTCAGTAATATATTGATTTTATCTTGGTTTGCGTTGTACATATTGTTAATGACATTACCGGTAATTATATAATAATTAACTTCATCATTACTAATCTTATATTTATTTATAGCTCTTTTTTTATAATCATCTAGTAATTCATTACTAAATGATTCTGTCTGCAATTCAATATGAAATAACTTTCTATTGATTATTGCATCAGAAAGAAATGCTAAGGTTTTATCCTTATGTTTTGTCCATATTTTTATAGAGGTTATAACATCGTAATCATCTAAATCATTAAATTGTTCGATAACATTATTGTCTAGCGTTTCAATATCATTTCTTAGAAAAAAATCAAAAGAAGGTGTAGCAAAAAGAGTTTCTCCTTGTTTTAGCAAATATTTTGCCCGTTTTATTAAATTTATTAGTACATGTTGGGCTGATAAAACAGTTTTATGTAAATAAACTTGCCAAAACATTAACCTCCTTGCTATTATAAAATTTTCAATAGAATAAATACCCTTTGCTTCTACAACAAGTCCTGAACCGTGAATATTTAACATCTTTATTATTCTTTCTGTACTTATAACTCCCTCAGAAACACCTGTAAAAAAGCTATCTCGCTTTAAATAATCCAAACGATCCATATCTAGTTGACCTGATACCAAACTGTGCAAATATTTTTTATGATAAGTATTATTAAATATCTTTAACCCAACATCTAAACTACCATTATATTTTAAATTTAACTGCTCAAATATTTTTAATGAAATTATCTCATGATCAAATTTCTTAATCAAAACATTTTCTAGTGAATGAGAAAAGGGACCATGACCTATATCATGCAAAAGAATAGCTATAATAGCTCCTTCTACTTCTTTATCTTCAATATCAATTCCTTTTCCTTTCAAAGCCTCCATCGCAATACCCATCAAGTGCATCGCTCCTAAACAATGTTGAAACCTTGTGTGAATAGCTCCTGGATAAACCAAATAGGTCAGACCTAATTGCTTTATACGCCTTAATCTTTGAAAATAACTATTTTCTATAATATCAAATGACAATTCGCTCGGAATATTTATAAATCCATAGATAGGGTCATTGATTATCTTTTTCTTATTTTTATAATTCACTTAACTTTTCCTTATTCTTATATACAATAAATAATATTACAAAACTAAGAAATAAATGGATTAATGTGATAACTATTTTATTATTTTCCCAAACTACAAATGATTCACTTAAAATCCCAATATTTACACAATATGAGTATAAAACTACTAAAAAATTATTTAGAAAATGACTTAGAATTGGAACCCACAATGAATTAAACCAATAAAATAAATAACCAAGATAAATGCCTAATATAATTCTTGGAACTAAACTGAAAAATTGGAAATGCACTAACCCAAATATAAGTCCAGTTAATAAAATGGCCAAATGATGATTATTACTTATGTTTTGCAATAGCTTTTGAATAGTGCCTCTGAAAAAAAGCTCTTCTCCTATTGCTGGTATTATGGCTATTATCAAAATGTTAATAAAAAAACCTAATAGTGTCGTGCTTGATAAAAACATCTTGCTTATTTCTTCTGCATTCTTTTCATTAGACCTTAAGCTCATTTCTATCGATTTATATCTTTCTCCGAAACTAATGCTATTATTTAATTCACTTAAATAATTGATAACTGGAATTATAAATAAACAAAACAAAAAAACAAGCAAAAGAACTTTTAAATTAGCTGTTTTATTTAGATGAAAATAAGAAAGGGGATTTTTATTGATAATAAATGAAAAAAATATAGAAGGAAGAATAAAAATAAACAACGACAATACTAACTGTGTTAATTTTAAATTATTTATATAATTTAAATTCTCAAAAAAAGAAGATTTGCTTATTATAATTGATAGAACACTACCTATAACAACAAATATTACAAATATTGATAAGAAAATTATCAAGTTTGAAAACCGACCCTTTTTATTATCTATTAATTCATTCATAAATTAAATCTATAATTTTTATGAATACTCTTATTGTGTAAGCTTATTTTTGGTTTAAGTTAGAAGGATTATTTAGCTATTTAATAAGTGTTTAAAATAAGATATTGTCTCTTCAAGACCATCTCTTAGTTCTACTTTTGGTGTCCAGTTTAATTCTTTTTGAGCCAACGTGATATCTGGTTTCCTTTGTAATGGATCGTCTTCTGGTAGTGGTAATTTGACTATCTTTGACTTCGAATCAGTCAATTCTATGACTAATTCTGCTAGTTGCATTATTGTAAATTCAGATGGATTACCAACGTTTACCGGACCTATAAATTTATCCGAAGTTCCCATCAATTTTATCATCCCATCAATTAAATCGTCAACATAACAAAAACTTCTTGTTTGGCGGCCATCTCCGTAAATAGTTATTTCTTCACCTTTTAATGCTTGAACTATAAAATTTGAAACAACTCTTCCATCTTGTGGATGCATATTAGGACCATAAGTATTAAAAATCCTCATTATTTTTATTCGAACATTATTTTGACGATGATAGTTCATAAATAAGGATTCTGCACATCGTTTCCCCTCGTCATAGCATGAACGAATGCCTATAGGGTTAACATTTCCCCAATAACTTTCTGGTTGTGGATGTATGTCTGGATCCCCATAAACCTCGCTTGTCGATGCTTGCAATATCTTAGCTTTTATTCGCTTTGCCATACCTAGCATATTTATTGCTCCCATTACTGACGTCTTTATCGTCTTTATACCATTATACTGATAATGTATTGGTGAAGCTGGACATGCTAAATTATAAATTTCGTCAACCTCTAGCAAAATAGGTTGTGTGACATCATGTCTTATTAATTCAAAAAAAGGATTACAAAAAAAATCTTTTATATTTTCTTTAGTACCTGTGAAAAAATTATCTAAACAAACAACTTCATTTCCCTCTTTTAATAACCTTTTACATAAATGAGAGCCTAAAAAACCTGCTCCTCCTGTTACTAATATTCTTTTTGTACTCATTTCTATTTTTCTTATGTTTATATAAAAACAAAAATCTGACAAGGTTTATATCTTGCCAGATTTTGCAATATTTCCTGTAAATATTATATTATGATAATCTATCTCTAACGCCTAAACAGAAATACTCAAAGCCTAAACCTTCTAATTCTTGTTTATCATAGATATTTCTCCCATCAAAAACAACATGATTATTCATCATTTTTTTCAAATCATCAAACTTTGGTAATCTAAACTCTGACCATTCTGTTGCTAGTAATAAACAATCGGCTCCATTTGTTGCTTCATACATGTCATTACAATACGTAATAACATCTCCTATTTTCCTTTTCGACTCATGCATAGAAACAGGATCGTAAGCCTTAACTATAGCACCTTCTTTTAGAAAGTTCTCAATTAAAACTAATGCTGGTGCTTCTCGCATATCATCTGTATTTGGTTTAAATGACAAGCCCCATAAAGCAATGACTTTACCTTTTAAATTATTGTTGAAATATTTTTTTACCTTGTCAAACATTACTTTCTTTTGGTCATCATTAACTTCTTCAACAGAATTTAATACTCGCAAATTGTAGCCATTTTCTTTTGCCGTTTTTATTAACGCTTTTACATCTTTTGGAAAACAAGATCCTCCATAGCCTATCCCTGGATAAATAAATTTATTACCAATACGTGGATCACTCCCAATTCCTTTCCTTACCATATTAACATTGGCTCCCATTAATTCACAAAGATTTGCAACATCATTCATGAAACTTATCTTGGTTGCTAGCATTGCATTTGCTGCATACTTAGTCATTTCTGCCGAAGGAATATCCATAAATATTATTGGATGACCATTCAATACAAATGGCTTGTATAAACGCTTCATCAAATCCTCTGCTCTATTGCTATCTATACCAACTACTATACGGTCTGGACGTAGAAAATCATCTACAGCTGCACCTTCTTTTAAAAATTCAGGGTTTGAGGCAACATCAAATTCTATATTTACTCCCCTTTTATTTAATGCTTCTTGAACTGCTTTCCTTACCTTTTCTGCTGTACCTACCGGAACCGTACTTTTTGTAACAACCAATAAATAACTACTCATATTCTCCCCAACTTCTCTTGCAACATCAAGCACATATTTCAAATCAGCACTTCCATCTTCATCTGGAGGAGTTCCTACTGCTATAAAGATTACTTCTGAACCTTGTATCGATTCCCCTAGATTAGTTGAAAAAAATAATCTTTCTTTGCTATAGTTTCTTTCAACTATATCTTCTAATCCCGGTTCATATATAGGCAAAATGCCTTTTTTTAAATTATCTATTTTTAATTTATCAATATCAACGCAATTTACATTTATTCCTACTTCTGCAAAGCAAGCTCCAGTTACTAAACCTACATAGCCTGTTCCTACTATTGTTACTTTCATAATTTATTATTTTATGTTAATTTATTATTAAGTTCTTTTATTTATTGTAAATCAAATTTAATTCCTTGCGCTAATGGCATATTATTACTATAATTTATAGTATTTGTTTGGCGTCTCATATAAGCTTTCCATGAATCTGACCCAGACTCTCTTCCTCCTCCTGTTTCTTTTTCGCCTCCAAACGCACCTCCTATTTCTGCTCCTGATGTACCTATGTTAACATTCGCTATACCACAATCTGAGCCTGCTGGAGATAAAAATTTCTCTGTCTCTAACAGATTTTTTGAGAAAATACTTGAAGATAAACCTTGAGGCACATTATTTTGCATTTCTATTGCTTCATCTATAGTTTTATATTTTAATAAATATAACAATGGTGCAAATGTTTCGTCTTGAACTATTTGGTATTCATTTTTTGCTTCTGCTAATGCTGGAACAACATAACAGCCTGATTTGTATTTTTCTCCCTCAAGCACTTGACCTCCAAAAATAATATTCCCTCCTTCTTTAACAACTAATTCTTGTGCCGCAACAAATGCTTCTACTGCTGATTTGTCAATCATTGGACCAACTAGCGTATTCTCATCTAGAGAATGACCTATTTTGTTTATAACTTGTGAGTAAGCATTTTTCAATCTAATAACTAAATTGTCGTATATTGACTCATGGATTATTAATCTCCTTGTTGATGTACATCTTTGACCTGTTGTTCCTACTGAACCAAACACTGTTGCCATCACTGCCATGTCAATATCCGCATTTTCACTTATTATTATTGCATTATTACCTCCAAGTTCTAAAATTGTGCGTCCTAATCTTTCTCCAACTATACGGCCTACTCGTTTCCCTACATTAGTAGAACCTGTAGCTGATATTAAAGGTACTCGCTTGTCTGAAAGAAAATTGTCTCCAATATGTTTTGAACCTCCTGCTGCTAAACATAGAATTCCTTCAGGTAAATTATTACGTTTTAAAACCTTTGCAACAATATTATGGGTTGCTATCGCGCATAATAAAGTTTTTGATGATGGTTTCCACACAACAACATCTCCTGCAATCATCGCTAACATAGCATTCCATGCCCAAACAGCAACAGGAAAGTTAAACGCAGAAATAACTCCAACTATACCTAATGGATGCCATTGTTCAAACATTCTGTGTTCTTCTCTTTCTGAATGAGTGGTCATACCATATAACATCCTTGATTGTCCTACTGCAAAATCACAGATATCAATCATTTCTTGAACTTCGCCCAATCCTTCTTGATATATTTTCCCCATTTCATAACTAACTAATTTTGCCAAATCTTCCTTATTTTCCCTTAATTCATTTCCTATTTGCCTAACTATTTCTCCTCTTTTTGGCGCAGGAACTTTTCTCCATATTTTAAATGCTTCTTCTGCTTTTTTTATTATTAATTCATATTCTTTTGTTGTTGCTTGCTTGATTGAGGCTATTTTTTCTCCATCAACAGGCGAGAAAGAATCAATAAGCTCTCCTTCACATGCAAGCCATTCAACTCCAGTGCATGCACCATTATTAATTTCTTTAACTCCTAATCTTTGTAAAGAGTCTTTTATGCCATATTTATTGCTTTCCATATTGTAATTATTTTTATTTTGAATAATATTTTTAATTTTACACTATGCAAACCTACATATTTTTTTATAAATATCTATTAATATTCAAAAAAAATTAATGAAAACAATATCCAATCATATAAAAATCTTTGAAATAATAAACAAAGCAATTAGCATTATCAAACAAATTTTTACAACACTAAACCTAGATTAAGCTAATTATCGTATTTTTATATATTTTTTAAAAAAGATAATTTTTGGCAAAATATTTGCGAGTTCAAATACGTAAATAAATAAAATTTAATAATATAAAAACTTAATAATTATGGTTTTAATTGGTAAAAAAGCCCCAGAATTCATTACTAGTGCTGTCGTTAATGGCAATGAAATAATAGATAATTTTTCTTTAAACCAGTATATTGGGAAAAAACATGTTGTTTTTTTCTTCTATCCTCTTGATTTTACATTTGTATGCCCAACTGAGATTATTGCTTTTCAAGAGCAAATTGAAGAATTTGAAAAACGCAATGTCCAAGTTGTTGGATGCTCTATTGACTCTCAATATTCTCATTTAGCTTGGCTAAATACTGAATTAAACAAAGGAGGAATAAAGGGAGTAAAATATCCATTAGTGTCTGACGCTTCTAAAACTATATCTATGAACTATGGCGTTTTAGCTGGTGATTACGAATACATTGAAAATGGAGAAGTATCTTTCTCTGGTGCACCTGTTGCTTATAGAGGTTTGTTTTTAATTGACAAAGAAGGTATAATAAGACATCTTGTCATTAATGACCTCCCTTTAGGCAGAAATATTAATGAAGCTCTACGAATGATTGATGCTTTACAATATTTTGAAGAAAATGGAGAAGTATGCCCTGCAAATTGGGAAAAAGGGAAAAAAGCAATGAAAGCAACTCAAGAAGGTGTTGCCGACTATTTAAGCAAAAAATAATCATTTTAGTTTATTGTTCTTTAGTAAAATAATAATTTAAGAAGCCGTTACGAAAGTGCGGCTTCTTTTGATTTATAACAACTATAAAATAAGACAGTTGCAATGCAAAATGTAGAAAAATCATCTAACACACGTTTATAATTATATAATCCTGAAATAAGTTTACAGCCTTTTTTCATAATTCTTTTTTT
>MEOD01000102.1 GCA_001768555.1 Bacteroidetes bacterium GWF2_29_10 | reverse complement strand
GAGAAAAATATAACAATAATTACCCTACCGAGTATAAACTTCTTTCAGATTTTTCTGCTAAAATAGCTATAGACACTGTAGGTGGTTGCTCAAAAAGTTATAAAGGAAATTTTACAATAAAGATTCCTAATGCATCGGGCGATTTAGTGTCGGAAATAAATGCTTTCCCAAATCCATTTAATAGTCAGGTAAATATTTCGTATAGTCTGAATGAAAATACGAATGTCCGCATAGAAGTATATGACATTATGGGTCAGAAAATCACAACGGTTTGTAATGAACAACAGCAAGCAGGAGATTATAATATCCCATTCTCTGTAAATGCATCACATGGGGTTTACATTCTTAAATTATCAACTCCTACCAAAATATTCCAAACACGAATTATTAAAATGGAATAAATGTTTTTAGTTTTTTTTAAAAGCCCCACAGAAAAGTATCTGTGGGGCTTTTTTTTATTTGTAAAAACACATTCTACCACAACGAGTATCGGTATTTTTAATTAATTATTTATCATATTATTAGCTTGTATTTTTTCACTATTCAGAAATAGATATTATTAAATTTGATTATAATTATTTTTTTTTACAAAAATTTGATTTTACAAATATTTTTTTATACTTTTGTAGAGTTTTTTTAATGAAAATTATATAGAAATGAAAAATAAAATATTAGTAAATTTATTAATGGTATTAATGATTACTTCAATTAATACTTTTGCTCAAAATGTCGGAATTAGCTCTGGAGCTATCACTCCTAATACACGGTTGGATGTTGATGGTGATATTGCTTTGCGTGAAGGCACTCCAATCAATCTTGCAAATGGTGCAAATAGTGATATTGCTATAGGAAATTATAGTTTCTATAGAATTACAGGTCCTGCTGGAGCATTTTCAATCACAGGATTAGCAGGAGGGCAAAATGGAAAAATGGTTACATTATACAACACAACAACGCAAGTAATGACTATAGTAAACGATGCTACATCTGCTGCTGCAAACAGGATTTATACACTTACTGGAGCCAATGTTGTTACTCCTGCTGGACCAAATATTATTACTTTACAATACAATTCAACAGTGCAAAGATGGCTGCTTGTTAGCGGTCAAAATATTTCAACATCTGGTGGTGGTGGTGCACATACTATGACTTCTGCAGATCACTCTGCTGGAAACTGGAAATTATTCTATTCCGATGCAACAGGAGCTGTAAAAGAATTAGGTATTGGAGCAAGTGGAGAAGTGCTTACATCTGCTGGAGTTGCAACTGCTCCTGCTTGGACTACAATATCTAATGCCCACACAATGACTTCTACTGATCATTCTGCTGGACCTTGGAAATTATTCTATTCTGATGCAGCAGGCGATGTAAAGGAGTTAGGTATTGGAGCTAGTGGAGATGTATTAACATCTGCTGGTGCTGCGGCTATACCTTCTTGGACTACAATAGTTGGTGGAGGTGGTGCACACGCAATGACATCTGCTGACCATACAGCAGGAAACTGGAAATTATTCTATTCAAATGGTTCAGGAGATGTTACTGAATTAGGACTTGGAGCTAGTGGAGATGTATTAACATCTTCAGGAGCTACGGCTATACCTTCTTGGACAACAATATCTGGTGCACATACAATGACATCTGCTGACCATACAGCAGGAAACTGGAAATTATTCTATTCAAATGGTTCGGGTGATGTTACAGAATTAGGACTTGGAGCTAGTGGCGATGTGCTAACTTCAGCAGGAGCAGCTGCTGCTCCTGCTTGGACTACAATAGTTGGAGGCGGTGGGGCACATGCAATGACTTCAGCTGATCATACAGCAGGAAACTGGAAATTATTCTATTCAAATGGTTCGGGTGATGTTACAGAATTAGGACTTGGAGCTAGTGGGGATGTATTAACATCTTCAGGTGCAAACGTTGCCCCTGCATGGTCAACTCCTGCAAGTTCTGTTCCAATTTCAAGAACAATAACTTTAGACGAAGTTACTAATGAAACTAGCATAACGGGCGGAGCGCAAAATTTAAGTGCTAACAGAACTTGGACTATAGGTTTGGCAGATAATGCTATATTTCCAGGAATAGGTGCAGTAACTGTTCCTGCAAGCATAACAGCAAATAGACCTGCAGCACCTACAAATGGAATGATTAGGTACAATACAACTACATCTAAATTTGAATTTTATCAAAATGGAGCTTGGACTAACTTTGTTGGAACACTTAATGACGCTTATGACTTTGGAGGAGCAGCAGGAAGTGGAAATGGCAGACAAATAAACGTTACAACTTTAGCAAAGGAAGTGCTTATCAATTGTACAGCTGTTGGAACAGATGTTGCAAATATTGCAAAAGGATTAAAAATAACAACAAATCAAAACTTTTCTGCTGGATTATGGGCAGAACAAAGTGCCAATGGAGTTGCAATTGTCGCAAAAAATACATTAGCAACTTGTAATTATGCTACAATACAAACAACTACAGTGTCAAATGATACAACTACAGGAGCATTAGTTGCTGTATCAACAGGTAAAGCTCCTGCCATACAAGCAATGGTTGATGCAACTAGTGTTACAACAAAATATGCAATTCTTGGTATTAATAAAAATGTAGTTGGAGGATTTGGAGTGTTTGGAACAGGAGTACAAGGCGTTTATGGAAATGGTTCTCATTTTGGAGTTGCAGGAGAAGCTAATGACGCTGGTGTTTGGGGACATGGAGGAACAAATGGTGTATATGGACTTGGGAATATGTATAGCATTTATGGAGAAGTACCTGTAGATGTAGTTAATGGTTGGTCAGGATACTTTAATGACTATATATTTGTTCAAAATGACATATGGAGTTCTGGCTCTGGATCAATTCAAACATCTGATATTAGATTAAAAGAAAATATAGAAGCAATAAGCAGTCCTTTAAATACGATAATGCAAATAGATGGTAAAAAATATTCTAAATTAAGTAAGCGACAATCTATGTTTGAATCAATAAATGACTCAACATTTGTAGAAAGAGAAACTCCATTAGAGACCCGTCGTACAGAATATGGCGTTATAGCACAAGACTTAGAAACAATTCTTCCTGATTTGGTATCCTCTAGAGTTTTATATAAAAACGATACTACCGCTTATAAAGGTGTAAATTATACAGGATTAATTCCTATCCTTATAGAAGCAATGAAGGAACAACAAACAATGATAATTAACTTGCAAAGTGAAGTTGGAACATTAAGAGATGAATTGAATGCTTTAAAAAAATAAATAATAAAAAAACCAATATGAGAGTTTTTATTTTAGTTTTAATAAGTTCTGTTTCTTTTATTAATCTTTTTTCACAAGGATTGGTAAATAATGGAGGCTATATAACTATTCAAAATGGTTCGTATATTACAATTGCAGGAGGAGCAAACCCTAATGTTGCTAATCAAACAAATGGAGGAAATATTGGAAATATTGACAATAATGGAACTATTGACTTAACAGGACATTGGACTAATACAGGAAATAAAAACCTTCGATTAGGCTTAGTGAAATTTACAGGAGCTATTGCCCAAAATATCAATGGTGATAATGATTGGGGAAACATGGAAATAAAAAATGCAGCAGGCGTAGCCGTGCAATCAGGCAATCAAAGACTTTTAGAAATAATGTATCAAACACAAGGAAACTTCTCTACTAATAATGCTTTTACCGTTGTTTCAACTGCTACAAAAACAGCATTAATTGATGGTGGATTGCTTGATGCTACAGATGGCAACAGCTCTGTAACAGGAAGCGTTAAAGTGCAAAGATATATTCCTGGAATTTATGGATACCATTATTTATCAACTCCAACAAGCGATGCTACAGTAAATCAATTTTCTGATGATATGAGTATAAGTGGCTTTAGTCAAGAATATGAATTTGGAGGATGGGGAACATTTTGGTATTATGATGAAACAGTTATAGGACAAACTCCACACCCAAGTATTCCTTATGATTTAGATAATCAAATAATGATGAACGGGTGGAAAACAACAGCAGGCACAGGTTCTGCTTTAACCCCTTTTGTTGGGTATTGTGCATTAATTAATTCAGGAATAGTATCAGATGTTGCTGGAACAGTAAATAATGGAAGCAAATCAATTAACCTAACTAACACTGTTTCTGTTGGTGCAACATCTAAACCAGAGCATGATGGCTGGAACTTAATAGGCAACCCCTACCCTTCCCCTATTGATTGGGATGCTGCAACAGGATGGACAAAAGGAGTAGAAGTTGAAAATGCAATATATTCTTTCGAAGCCACATCTACTTATATGGGTGTTTATAAATCATGGATTAATGGAGTTGGTTCACATGTAGCTTTTACATCTATTATTCCTGCAATGCAAAGTGTTTTTGTAAGAGTAACTGGAAATACAACTTTAACCTGTGATAATCGCGTAAGAGTTGCAGACCTTACAGCAAACTCAATATTTCTTAAAAGTAATAAAAAAACATCAAAACAAATAATTAGATTGCAATCATCTTCACTAAACAGTAACAAGCCTGACGAGACTGTCATATATTTTGATGATAACGCAACAATTAATTACGAAGGGAATTTAGATGCAAGAAAATATTTTAACAATGATGGAACTTATCCTAATTTTTATTCTTTATCAAAAGATAACACGAAAATAGCAATACAAGGAATTAACAATTTTAGTGATTCAATAATTATTCCTCTTGGACTAGACGTTGTTGAAGGAGGTGATTATATCATAAAAATGAACTCCCGCGAAAACATTGACAATAATAAAAAAATATACCTAGAAGATAGATTACTTAATAAATTTACATGCTTAGATGAAAACCCTATTTATTCTTTTAGTTATTTAAAAACTGAAAAAGAAGGTAGGTTTTTTATAAAAATTGCAAGTATAATTGATAATGTTAAAGAAATAAATAAAGAATCTTTAGCAATAAATGCTTTTCCTAATCCTTTTAAAAATGAATTAAATGTTTCTTACAATTTAACAAATAATGCTATTGTTAAAATAAGCATAACAGATGCTCTCGGAAATAATATTTCGGAATTATATAACAATAATAACCAAACAAAAGGTAAGCATAATTTAAAAATAAGCACTCAAAATCTAAGTTCAGGATTTTATATACTTAAAGTTATTATAAACGATAGTATTCACTCATTTAAAATATCTAAAGTTTAAACCCTATATTTATAACTTTTAGATTATAAAAGCACACATCAAATAAGGAAATATAATTACAATATAATCTTTTTTAATTGTATAATATGGAGTGAAATTAAATGTAAAAAAAATATTTTTGCAAAATCATTTTTTTTTGAAATTAAGTTTATAATTTTACATTTTTATATTAAGCAAGGAATAACTTTTAAATTATCAATATTATGAAAAAACATAATTTCAATGCAGGACCATCTATACTACCTGCTGAAGCAATAGAAAATACTGCAAAAGCAGTAAGAGACCTTAACGGAACAGGAATGTCTATTCTTGAAATATCACACCGAAGTAAAGACTTCCAAGCTATAATGGACGAAGCAGTTGCCTTGTTTAAAGACAATTTAAACATCCCTGAAGAATATAAAGTTTTATTCCTAGGAGGAGGAGCTAGTCTTCAATTTTGCATGATCCCTTTTAACTTGCTTGAAAAAAAAGGTGCTTATTTAGATACTGGCGTATGGGCAAAAAAAGCATTAAAAGAAGCTCAATTATTTGGCGAAGTTGTTAATGTTGCATCTAGCTCTGATAAAAACTATTCATATTTGCCAAAAAATTACAATATACCTACAGATGCTGATTACTTCCATATCACAACAAACAACACAATATATGGAACTGAAATAAGAGAAGACATTAATTGCCCTATTCCTTTGATTGCAGATATGTCTTCAGATATTCTTAGCAGACCTGTAGATGTATCAAAATACTCAATGATATATGGTGGAGCTCAAAAAAATTTAGGACCAGCTGGCGTTACATTTGTTATTATTAAAGAAGACATTTTGGGAAAAGTAACTCGCAAAATCCCTACAATGTTAGACTATAGAACTCACATAAAAGAAGGCTCTATGTTTAATACACCTCCATGTTTGCCTATTTTTACTTGTTTGGAAACATTAAAATGGATCAAAAAAATAGGTGGCGTACAAAAAATTCAAGAGATGAATCAAGCTAAAGGAAAATTACTATATGATGAAATTGAACGTAATCCAATGTTTAAAGGAACCGTTGCTAAGGAAGATCGTTCTCTAATGAATATCTGCTTTATCATGGAAGACAAATATAAAGATTTAGAAGCTAATTTTATGGACTATACAAAAGAATTAGGTATGGTTGGTTTAAAAGGACACCGTTCAGTTGGTGGGTTTAGAGCTTCTACTTACAATGCCTTACCTATAGAAAGTGTAAAAGCATTAGTTGATGCAATGAAAGAATTTGAAACTAAATACGCATAACCTTATAAATTTTTATTTATTATGACAAAAGTATTATTGCTTACAGAAAAACCTTTTGCTAAGGTTGCTGTAAACAGCATTAAAGAAATTATAAATGCTGCTGGGTTTGAAACTGTGTTATTAGAAAAATATACATCTAAAGATGAAGTATTAAAAGCCGTTGCTAATGTTGAGGCTATTATTATTAGAAGTGACATTGCGGATAAAGAAGTTATAAACGCTGCAAAAAATCTAAAAATTATTGTTAGAGCAGGAGCTGGATTTGATAATATAGACTTAAACAGTGCAACAGAAAAAAATGTTGTAGCTATGAATACACCTGGGCAAAATTCAAATGCTGTAGCAGAGTTAGCTTTTGGAATGATGCTTTATAGTGCAAGAAACCATTTCAATGGTAAATCAGGTTTTGAACTAAAAAACAAAACTATAGGTTTGCATGCTTATGGAAATGTTGGTAAATTTGTAGCACAAATAGCAAAAGGATTTGGTATGGATGTTTATGCATTTGACCCTTTCGTAAAAAAAGAAGATATAGAAAAAGATGGTATTAACTATGTTAGCACTGTAGAAGAACTTTATTCAAAATGTCAATACATTTCATTACACATACCTGCAAATGAAAAAACAAAAAAATCTATAAACTTTGATTTACTATCAAAAATGCCTCAAGGAGCAACTTTAGTAAATACAGCAAGAAAAGAAGTTATAGACGAAGTATCACTTATAAAAATGTTTGATACACGACTAGACTTTAAATATGTATCTGACATTGAACCTGACTGTAAAAACGAACTTATAAAATACGAAACACGCTATTATGCTACACCTAAAAAAATGGGTGCACAAACAGAAGAAGCAAATGTTAATGCAGGCCTTGCTGCTGCTCGTCAAATAGTTAATTTTATAAAATACGGAGACAAAACTTTTCAAGTAAATAAATAATTATAACATTAATATAATGTAGAGAAATCCCTTATTATTTAGGGATTTCTTTCTTTTTTTCACAAAATTCTTATCTGTAATTTATTAAAATTGTAGATTTGCATTATTATTAAATAATACTTAAATATTCTTTAAAAATTAAATTTATGGCAATTTTAAAAGCATTTAGAGGTTTAAGACCTCCAAGAAATATAGTTAGGGATTTAGCCTCCCGTCCGTATGATGTGCTTGATTCAAAAGAAGCAAAAATTGAAGCAGAAGGAAATCAATACTCTTTGTTACACATTATTAAACCCGAAATTGATTTACCAGAAAATGTTGATCATTATTCTCAACTTGTTTATGACAAGGCTAAAGAGAATTTTGATAAATTTAAAAACAATGAATGGTTAGTACAAGATAATAAAGAATACTTATATATCTATGCTCAAACTATGAATTCAAAAACACAATACGGAATAGTAGGTTGTGTAGCTGTTGAAGACTACATGAACAATATCATAAAAAAACACGAGCTAACAAGAAAAGATAAAGAAGAGGACAGAATGAAACATGTAAGAATTACAGATGCAAACATGGAGCCTGTTTTCTTTTCGTATCCCGCTGTTCAAGAAATTGATGATATTGTTGATAATATTGTTAAGTCTGAAAAACCAGAATATGATTTTACAGCAACAGATGGCGTTGGTCACCACTTCTGGGTTATAAGAGATCAAAATTCTATAAATAGAATTATTGAGCTTTTTTCTGAAATAAAATATACTTATGTCGCAGATGGTCATCATAGAACTGCTGCTGCTGCACTAGTTGGTAATGAAAAGAAAAAAAACAATCCAAATCACACTGGTAAAGAAGAATATAATTTCTTCCTTGCTGTGCACTTCCCAGATAATCAATTAAGTATTATTGACTATAATAGACTTGTTAAAGATTTGAATGGACTTAATACTAATGAGTTTTTCGAAAAATTAAAAGAAAACTTTATGATTGAAGCAAAAGGAACTGGAATATACAAACCTAATAAGCTTCATAATTTTGGAATGTATTTAGAAGGCAAATGGTATTCCCTAACCGCAAAACCTGGCACATTTGATGATAGCGACCCTATAGGTGTATTAGACGTTACTATCCTTTCTAATTTAATTTTAGACAGGGTGCTTGGTATAAAAGACCTTCGAACAGACAAAAGAATAGATTTTGTTGGCGGAATTAGAGGACTTGTTGAGTTAGAAAGAAGAGTTGGTAATGAAGAAATGAAAGTTGCTTTTGCATTATACCCTGTTACTATGCAACAACTTATTAATATTGCTGATACTAATAATATTATGCCTCCAAAAACTACATGGTTTGAACCAAAATTAAGAAGTGGGCTTGTTGTTCACGAACTTAAATAAAGTGATTTAGACACTATCCAATAAAGTATGTAAACTAAAAAGTTTTATTATTTAACATTTTAATCTAGTTGCAAAAATAATTAAAAATTGATTAAGAATAATACCCCAGTTATTAATATAGGCTGCTCCATTTTTTTGTAGCCTCTCTAAGAGCCAGAGAAGTTGACTTTAACTGCATCATCTGTTGGGAATGAAAGCTTATTTTTGGTGTATTTTCTGATTTTTCCATTTAAATTTTCAATCAGATTAGTAGTGTAAATAATTTTTCTAATTTCAACTGGGAAGTCAAAAAAAGCAGTTAGATTTTCCCAGTTATTTTTCCAACTTCTAACTGCATATGAATACTTGCCAGACCATTTTGTTGCAAAGTCATTTAAAGCAGCAAAGGCTGATTTTTTTGTAGGTGCATTATAAATACCTTTCATGTCTTGTGCAAATACTCTTTTGTCCTTTCACTCAACATATTTTGATGCATTTCTGATTCTACAACACATAATTGTGTTGTAGAATCAGAAAAAACATTTTTAATGGTATCCGTAAATCCATTCAAATTATCAGTAGCTGTAATTAAACTCAAACCCCTCTTGCTTTCATATCGGTAAGAACTGACATCCAAAAAGCAGCAGATTCGATACCACCCCCAATTTGTGTGTCTGGGTACTAAAAAAATGTG
>MEOD01000101.1:6003-50681 GCA_001768555.1 Bacteroidetes bacterium GWF2_29_10 | reverse complement strand
AGGGTGAGCGAAGAACATGAGACACCATCAATTATCTATTATGTTTTTTCTAATGACGAATCTGCATTAAAAAGGGAAAGAAATAATTATTAATTAAAAAAGAAATAAGGCAAAACACATTTAGCGTTTTGCCTTATTTCTTTTTTATATTTCTTAAGCCTGAATTAGAAAAATTAAGATAAATTATAATTTGATTTTTTGATTAACAATATCTAAAATTTCTTTTTCCAAAAGAATCGCTTTTTGTTCAATATCCGTTCCTCGCTTTATAATATCATTTACAAACTCTTTATCATTATATCCCGAAGAGTTTATTTTAACATTAAGAAATGCACCCATAATTGCAGTTCTCGCACAAAGAGCTCCAACTCCAGCATCGGTTACAGAATTAGGATTCCCTATAATTGTCATTTCTTTAATTATTTCCATCGCTTTAAATGTATGTTCCATAACGGAAAAAGGAACCTCTATTGCGTATTTCGTTGCGTCTTGTATTGCTTTTTTTCTAATCGCTGTTTCTTCTTCATTAGTTTTTGGAAGACTGAATGCATCCATTATTTTATTAAATGCCAAAGTATCAATGTCTATTAACTTAATTAATTCATTTTTGATGTTTTCTCCTTTTTCTGCCCAGTTAGAAAATAATTCCCATTTATCATCCCAACCTCTTTTATGCGCAGAAAGATTCGCAACCATCGTGGCAAGTGCAATTCCAAATGCTCCAACAGCTGCAGATATTGACCCTCCTCCAGGAGCGGCAGATTCAGATGCAGTTTCGTTTGTAAAACCTACAATTGATAAATCAACAAGCTTTTTAGATTCTTCATCTTCAAGCAAATATTCAATTACTTTTTCTTTCGCATTAAATGGCTTTAAATCATCTAGACCTAATGACTTAACCGCAATTTTTATTAATTCTTGCTCCGACACACCAACTGAGCGTTGTTGTTTTTTTAAGAAATATTTCCCTGCATCAATTAGTGTTTTTAAAGGCATAAGCCCAACTATTTCTCCTCCAGTAACTCGGATTCCTCTTTCATTTGCCTTCTTGCAAACTTCTTCGAAAACAACATGAACAGGTGTAATGTTTACATCGGTTAGATTCATTGATATTTGTGCAATTCCATATTCTTCAATAAACCATCCAATTGCTTTAACAGCTTTCAAACTTCCTGGCTCATATACTGGATTGCCTTCGCTGTCTTTGATTATCTTTCCTGTTATTTTGTCACCTTCCCTTTTGATTCGTCCTCTTTCCCTAACATCAAAAGCAATTGAGTTTGCGCGTCGAGTTGATGTTGTGTTAAGATTGATATTGAACGCTACTAAGAAACTCCTAGCCCCAATAACAGTTGCTCCAGTTTTAGAATTAAATTTAGCTGGACCAAAATCAGGTTTCCATTCTGGATTTGCTAATTTATTTTGTAAGCCTTCGTATTCTCCTTCTCTTATAACGGAAAGATTACTTCGCTCTTTATTAAACGCCGCATTTTCATAGCAATAAATAGGTATTTGAAGTTCTTCTCCAACACGCTTTGCTAGTTTTCTTGCAAATTCTACTGTTTCCTCCATTGAAATATTAGAAACAGGGATGAGAGGGCAAACGTCAGTTGCTCCCATTCGTGGATGTTTGCCGGAATGTTTCGACATATCTATAAGTTCACTGGCTTTCTTTATTGCAACAAACGCTGCCTCTATAACATTTTCCGGTTCGCCAACAAATGTTACTACCGTTCTGTTTGTATCTTTTCCTGGGTCAACATCAAGAAGTTTTACTCCTTCAACTGTTTTTATTGAGTCTGTGATTGCATTAATAATATTCATGTCCTGTCCTTCGCTGAAATTAGGGACACATTCAATAATTCTTTTAAGCATTTTGTAAATTTTTTGTAGTGAATATATTATTTTTTTGGAAGTTTACCAACGAAAGTCTTTTGCCAGTCCTCCCATTTCGTATTTTTGTATGCATCTTTCGCAAAAAACTCCAATATAGCCTCCGTTATGCTTGGAGACATATAATACGGGACTAGATTAACAACTTGCATTTGCTCATTAAAGATTACCATACTAGGAAGTGTTAACCCGTTTTGGCTAAGAGCATAAACAAATTGATGAAAAGGCTTTTCTTGAGTTCTTTCGTTAAAAAACTTTTGTCCCATAAAGTTTATCGTGTCTGTTGATTCAATATTTAAGTCAACCATGTTATAATTCTTGCTAACAATTTTATTTATCACTTCGTTTTCAAAAGTACTTTGCTTCATAACTTTGCACGAGTTACACCAATTCGAATGAATAAACACAATTGTTTTTTTCTTGTTAACTTTATTTGAATCTACAGCCTGATTCATTGTTAGCCACTTCGTCTTTTTTACTTTCGCAAATATCGAATCGTAAAACGCCAAATTATAATTATCCGCAAACTCTTCTGCTTGAGTAGTTTTGAAAACATATTCAACAGTAAAAACTAAAAATGGTTCAATCTTTGGAACATCTAAATATCCAGGAATTAACAATGAAAATTGAAAACTATTATTTTGATAATTACTCATGAAAACAGTTGATGGATAAGACATTTTCCCATTTAACATTTTTACAGCGAAATCATGAGGAGGCCTTTTCCCTATACCTTGATTATAATATTTATAACCAAGAAACTCTATCGTATCTGTCGTTTCTGCATTAAATCTCACAGGATAAAAGTTCGAATTAATATATTCAGCAAGGTATGGATTCGAAAAAGTTGTTTTCATCATGTGCTTACACCATCCGCACCAATCTGTATAGAAATCAATAATCAATGGTTTTGGTGCGATTTTAACTTTTTTATCAGCTTCCTCTATCGTCATCCATTTTACTAACCCTAAATTCTCAGGCTCAGGATTCATAAGAACTTGGGCTAATGTTTTATTCGCATGAAATAATAAAGTTAAAGAAAATAAGCATGTAAATATTAAATATTTTTTCTTCATAATGTTATGCATTTTTTTGTTTTTTATTCTGTAATAACTTTCCCATATTCACATCTAAAAGTTTTAGAAGGAAACTTTGTAAACAAAGAATAATCATGAGTTGCCATAAGAACAACTCGTCCAGATTGGCTAATATCTTTTAATAACTGAACGATCCCCTCTGAAGTTTCTGGGTCAAGATTCCCTGTTGGCTCGTCTGCAAGAATAATATGCGGATCATTAATCAATGCACGTCCTATAGATAATCTTTGTTGTTCTCCTCCAGATAATTGATTCGGCATTTTAAAACCTTTTGTTTGCAATCCAACTTTTGTTAAAACTTCTTCTAATTTATCTTTCATCTTAGATTTATCTTTCCATCCTGTACATTTCATCACAAAATTAAGATTATCATTAACAGTACGATCCATAAGTAATTGAAAATCCTGAAAAACAATTCCAAGCTTTCTTCTAAGATAAGGAATCTCTCTTTTCTTTATCTCCTTTAAATTATAATTTTCTATTTTTATCTCCCCAACTTTTAAAGGAATATCTGCATATAAAGTTTTCAGCAAACTACTCTTCCCTGATCCATTTTTACCTATTAGATAAATAAATTCACCTCGCTTAACATTAAAATTCACCTCGCTCAACACCATCATTTTGTTTTGGTATATATCAGCATTATTTATTTCAATAAGATATTCTTCCATTTTTTTAAATTTATTTAGTTAAAATACAATAGAAATCTAAGCAGTTTTCATTTCCTGTTGCAACGTAGAAGTTTGCTGTTGTAATTTCACTTACTATATTCTTGTTTTCAGTGCTAAGTTTCTTCCTGTTCATACTATTTAATATATCATAAGGTATTCTTAAAATGCAAGAAGGAAGCCATTTCTCAAAATTAAAGATATCATATCGCCTAAACTTTTCAACAGAAATCCGATTCTCTTCATGGTATTTCAAAAATACTTCATCACCAAATACTCCATCTAACTTTATAATGGAAAAGTAAGAAGATACCATTTCGTTAAATTCTAGAATAGTATATTCTCTTACATGGAAAGGATTGCGTGTTAATGACATTTTTATGTTTGGAGTAGAGATTATAGCAATACCACCTTTTTTTAATACTCTATTTATTTCTTTTATTAAAATGTAATCTTTCTTTATATGCTCTATAACTTGGAAACACACAACAACATCTATACTATTAGATTTTATTTTAGTCAGATAAGGAACTTTTGTTTGTATAAATTCAATATTCTCAATATTTTCCAAATTTGAAGTCTTATACTTGTCTATACCTATATATTTTTCAGCATATTTAGATAAATATTTTGCTCCATAACCTTCGCCACATCCTATTTCTAAAACAGTCCCTTTTATAAATTGAGCTGAATATTCATAAGCAAATAATTGACGTTTAAAAACAGGGCTATCATCTATACTATTTTCATTTGCCCTTTCAGCTGTTTGTATTTTCATTTTATATTTTCTATTTTTACATTAACAATTATTGGATTATAATTTGTTTTCGCTTGCTTTAAATTTATTTTAAAATTAGTATTTCTAGCTTTAACTGATGAATTTGCTTTTAATATAAATTTAATTTCTTTTTTCCCTCCAGCTTTAATTAATGGGATGTTTACAGACGGTTTATATGTTATGTCTTTATTTAAAGTGCTTTCTGCAATCATACAAGTCGTATTTGCAATATCAACTTTACTCGTGTTTTCTATATCTAAAAAAATAACAGCATATTCGTTATTCTCTATTACATCATTCCCATTATCATCTTTAAAACGAACGCCGTTTATCTGCAATGGATTATCTTTCGAATTATCAAATATCGCAGAAAATGGCAAAGACGAGCCATTTTTTATAGTTTGATTTGAACTTGGCTTTTTTGATTTTGCATAATTTAAAGACTCTTCAATATTTATTATTCGCACGGTTCCGTCAAAACTACCTCGTATTAGATACTTTTCGTCAGGACTTAAACACATACTTCTTATTTTCGATATCTTTGTTTCTAAATCATAAACCTCAAGAGTATCTTTATCTATTTCCCAATACTTAATCGTGCTATCTTGACTAGCACTAATAACCTTTTTAAAGTCTTTTGTAAAAATAGCAATGTTAACCCAACTTTCATGCCCCTTTAGTTCTCTTATTTTCTTATCCTTTATAAAATCCCAAATATTAATAACTTTATCATTTCCCGCACTCATAACATAATTCCCATTACTGCTAAAACTTACCGTATTTACTGCTGCACTGTGATTATAAGTTCTTACCCACTTTCCAGTTTTTGCATCCCATACCTTTGCCATATTATCTTCACCTCCAGATATAAAATAATTAGAATTAGGACTAAAGGCAACCGAAATAGCTAAATCTAAATGCTCAACAACATGAACCAAATCACACAAAGGAAATGTCCAAACTTTAACGCTTCTGTCTGAACTTGCTGTCGCAAAAAACTTACCATCAGGACTAAATGCTATACAATTGATAACATCTTTATGCGCCTTGATTGCTCTTATCATATTACCCGTTGAAAAATCCCATAATTTTATATAATTATCATCACCTCCACTTATTAAATATTTACCGTCAGGACTAAATGCAACACTTTCTACTGAACCTTCATGAGCTTCTATTTTATATAACAAACTTCGATTACTCATATCCCATACCTTAATTAATCTGTCTGTTCCCGCACTAACCATGTATTTTCCCCCAGGACTATATGTCAAACAATTTACAATGCCATTGTGCGCAGTAAACTTTTGTATAACTATTTCTTCTTGTGAATAAGAATTGATAAGAATAAACTGAAATAATAAAAGCCAAAATAAGTTTTTCATCATAATTTCATTTTTGTAAAAATATAGATTTTTTTGATATTGCCTATATTGAAATTTTAAGCAAATTTATCTAAAAAATCTTTATTAAATAAATTTTATTACATTTACTCACTAATTTTTTTCAAAACCATTAATTTTTTAAATTATGAATACGGATTTAAATTTACCATTAATACAAGACGCTGACTTGAAAGATAAGATTGTACTTGTTAGAGTTGACCACAATGTCGTTAAAAAAGGAATTATTCATGACCCTTATCGTATTGATGCTACATTAGGAACTCTATACTACATTAATGCTAAAGGTGGAAAAATAATTCTAATGTCACACGTTGGAAGGCCTAAAGATAAAAAAACAGGAGAAATTAATATATCCGAAGATACTTCCGTGCAACCTATTGTTGATTATCTCCAAAATAAACTTCATGTGAAAATTTCTGTTCCAGAATTTTATGAACATGATAAAATGGGATATCTTGGAATTGAAACATCCATAAATCACATGATAAATGATTTAAAAAACAGTAAAATAGATGCAATATACTTGCCTAATACTAGATGGTTTAGAGGAGAAGAAGCAAAGGATGAAAGTAGCGAACGATTTGCTAATCAACTTGCAGGTTGTGCAGATATATACGTGAATGATGCTTTTGGTTCTTGGCAAGCTCATGCTTCTACTACTAAAATTGTAAAATACTTGCCTTCTTACGCAGGTTTTCTTATGCAAAAAGAAATTATTAATCTTAATAGAATATTCTCCCCTGAAAGACCTTTTATTGCTGTTGTTGCTGGTTCTAAATTTGATACTAAAATAGAATCTCTTAATGCTCTCCTTAAAACAGCTGATTACCTTGTGCTTGGTGGCGTAATTTACAATGCTTACCTTTGTGCTAAATATGGATTTAAAATAGAAGGCATTACTGATGAAGACCTTGAATCCGCAAAACAATTTGTTGAATTCTCTAAACAATATCCTAATAAACTTATAGAACTTGATTACATTGTTGAATCAGACGTCTTAGAAGGTAAATTAGAAGGCAAAAACCGTGTCTTAAATATACATGAAATAGAAAAAGGGCGAAAACTAAACTATGTCCTTGATGTTTCTGCTAAATCTTTTGCACAAGAAAACGTTCAAACTATTTTTCATTCTGCAAAAACCATTTTTGTTAATGCAGTAATGGGATACACTCCTTTCTTTAATGAAGGAACAATTGCTTTAGATGAACTTATCGACGAAAATAGGGAAGCCGTAAAATTATACGGAGGAGGTGATACAATGCAAGAACTGAAAAGATTATTGCCAGGTCTTTATATTGTTGCCTTAGATAATCCTAAATACTATATTTTTACAGGCGGAGGTGCTGTGCTTAAAGCTATTCAGGAAAACACAATATATGGCATGGAGCCTGTTAAAGTTTTAAAAGATACATATACTCAAAAACTAAATTAATAATTTATTGATATAATCAAGAAACATGATTAAATAGCTATTCTTTTATGCTTTCAAAAAAAACACGATACGCTTTATTAGCTCTTATCAAATTAGGCAGAGAGTATGGAAAAGGACCTATACAAATAAAAGAAATTTCGAAAACAGAAATTATTCCTAGAAAGTTTTTAGAGAGCATTCTTCTTGATTTGAAAAAATTAGGATATGTTGACAGTAAAATAGGTAAAACAGGAGGATATTTCCTTATTAAATCTCCTGATGAAGTTAAAATGTCTGAAATAATTCGTTTCTTTGAAGGCGCTTTAGCCTTAGTCCCTTGCGTATCTGAAAAATATTATCATCCATGCGAGCATATAAAAGACGAAGTAAATTGCAAAATAAGAAAAGTATTTAAAGAAATTCGAGAAATAAATTTTGAATACTTTAAAAATATCAGATTAAAAGACCTCATGTAAAGGGACTTCTAAAAACAATATCTTAAAATTAATATCAGTAAATTAAATTTATTTATGATGCTATTAATGATAAATTATTTTTTTTTTAAAAAAAAGTTATCTTTGCACTTCATTTTATATTAAATAAAAATAATATTAAAAAAATATAATACATTATGGCTAAAACTGAAAAAGACGAGATGTTTAATAGTGAAGAAGTAGAAGTAAACAATAATTCCAAATTCGATTTTGAGGAAACTGTTGACAAAACAGAAGATTTTGTAATGAAGAACAAAAAGATAATTGCATACATTGTTGGAGCTATTATTATTGTTGTTATGGGAATATTCTTGTTTTTAAAAGTATATATCCCTGGAAAAGAAACAGAAGCTCAAAATCAAATGTTTGTTGCTGAAAAATATTTCGAGAAAGAAGACTTTAACAAAGCCCTTAATGGAGATGGAAATTATCCTGGTTTCTTAAAAATAATTGATGATTATAGTTTTACAAAATCTTCTAATATTGCAAAATATTATGCAGGTATATGCAATTTAAAATTAGGAAAATTTGAACAAGCAATTCCACTTCTTGAAGGTTTTGATTCAGATGATATGATCGTAGCTCCTATGGCAATTGGTGCAATTGGTGACGCTTATATGGAATTAGGAAAAACAGAAGAAGGCATTAAGTATTATTTAAAAGCAGCGGAAAAAAATGAAAACAATTTTTCTTCTCCAATGTTTTTACTAAAAGCAGCTTTTGCTTACGAAGATTTAAACAAATACAAAGAAGCATTAGATACTTACGAACTAATAAGAACAAAACATTTTCGATCTCAAGAAGGACGAGAAGTTGAAAAATATATAGCAAGAGTTAAAGTTTTAATGGAAAATAAATAATGTCAACCAATTTTAATCCAAGTATAAACACAGAAATAGAAGCCCTTCCCTCAATTGAATTCGCTAAAATAGGAATTGTTGTTTCTGAATGGTATTATGATGAAATCAACTCTAAAATGCTTCAAGGAGCTGTTGAAGTTTTAAAAGCAAAAGGAGTTAAAGATGATAACATTATAATAAAGAAAGTTCCAGGTAGTTTTGAATTACCTTTAGGTGCTCTTAAGTTTATAGAGTTTAACACTAATGTTAATGCTGTAATTTGTATTGGTTGCGTAATCAAAGGTGATACAAAACATAATGAATACATCTCACAAGCTGTAGCAAATGAAATAGGACGGTTAAATACTGATTATTCTATTCCAATTATATTTGGAGTATTAACTACTGAAAATTTACAGCAAGCCGTAGATAGGGCAGGGGGGAAGCATGGAAATAAAGGTGTGGACTCTGCTATTGCTGCCATTAAAATGATTGACTTACAAGCATCGTTTGCTAGCAATTATAATAATACCCCTTCATAAGTTTAAATGATTAAAGATAAAAATCAATTCAGGATAGTTTTTATGGGAACTCCTGAATTTGCTCTAACTTCTTTACAATATTTAATAGATTCGCAATATAATGTGGTTGCAATTGTTACTGTGCCCGATAAACCAGCTGGTAGAGGTTTGAAAATAATTGAATCCCCAATTAAAAAGTATGCAAAAGAAAACAATATAGAATGCTTACAGCCCGAAAAACTTAAAGCAGATGATTTTGTTCAAACTCTTACTAATTTATCTGCAGACTTATTTGTTGTTGTTGCATTTAGAATGTTGCCAGAAACTGTTTGGTCTATTCCAAAGTATGGAACTATAAATTTGCATGCATCACTTCTTCCTCAATATAGAGGTGCTGCTCCAATTAATCATGCTATAATAAATGGAGAGAAGATAACAGGAGTTACTACTTTCTTTATTAATAAAGAAATTGATAAAGGTAATATTATTGATTTTGAAAAAATAGAAATTACTGAAACAGATGATGCAGAAACACTACATGATAAATTGGCAATTACTGGTGCTGCTTTATTATTGAAAACGATTGATAATATTAGAAATGGGAATATAACAGAGTTAAAACAGGACAACATAATCACAAAAGATTTAAAAATAGCTCCTAAAATTCATAAAACAGATTGTGCAATTGACTTTAATAAAGATATTAATGTTGTTTATAACTTTATTAGAGGTTTAAGTCCATATCCAGGGGCATATTCTAATATATATAGAGAAAATAAAGAGCCTTTATTTATTAAAATATATAAAACTAAAATTAATAACAATTATTCGGGCGAATGTATTCCTGGAAATATTATTTCAGATAACAAATCATTCCTTTATATTTCTTCTAAAAATGGGTGGCTTGAAATTTTAGAACTACAAATTGCCTCAAAAAAGAAAATGAATATTAAAGAATTTTTTAATGGAAATAAAATTGATGAAAATTCTTACTGTTTTAATCTCGAAATATAATGAAAAAAAGAGCAAAAACACCCTAAAACACCCTAGGTTATTAACAAAACTAAGAATTTATTAACAAATACGTAAAAATATTAAAAAATATTTGCATTGTAAATACTTTTTAATTTATATTTGCCTTTAAGTAATATTATTTATTAATTATTTAAAACAAAAAAAATGAATAAAGCTGAATTAATTGATGCTATTGCAGCTGAATCTAAGCTTACTAAAGCTGACTCAAGAAAAGCTCTTGACGCTTTTATTTCTTCTACATCTAAAGCTTTAAAAGCTGGAGATAAAATTTCTTTAGTTGGTTTTGGTTCTTTTGGTGTTACTGAAAGAAGCGAAAGAAACGGTAGAAACCCTCAAACAGGTAAAGTTATCGTTATTCCTGCTAAAAAAGTTGTAAGATTTAAAGCTGGTTCAGAATTAACAGGATCTGTTAATGTAAAAGTTGCTCCTGCTAAAAAAGGTAAGAAATAATTTATTATTTTTTGTCTTAAGAAAAGAGGTTTGCTTTATTTAAGTGAACCTCTTTTTTTTTATTAAATAATTTTACTATTCCAAAGCCTGCATCATAAAGCGTATATGATAAATACAGCAGGTCTTTTGTTGAAATCAATATTTATATCTTTCCAACATTTTATGGTTTTTGTTTTTATATATTGTTGAGGCGAATTGATGTCTATTGCAATGCATAGATAAGTATTGAGATTGCACGTTGATAAAATGTCCTTTATTAAAGAGTTATTTCTGTAAGGAGCTTCTATAAATATCTGTGTTTGATTTAACTTTGAGGATTGACTTTCTAATGATTTAATTTTCGATACTCTTTCAAAAGGCTTTATAGGCAAGTAGCCATGAAAACAAAAACTTTGACCATTAAAACCAGAACCTGCAAGAGCTAAGAATAAAGAAGAAGGACCAATAAGAGGATTCACTTCTATATTCTTATTATGAGCAGCAGCAACAATTATAGACCCAGGATCAGCAATGCAAGGCATTCCAGCATCTGACATTAATGCAACATCTTTTCCTTCTATAATATCTTTTAAATAATCTTCTGTCTTAACATCTTTTGAATGCTCATTTAAAATAAGGAAGTTTACTTCTTCAAAATCGTGAGGATATTTTATTTTTTTTAAGAATCGCCTTGCGGTGCGGATATCTTCAACAATAAATGTTTTAATATCAAAAATAACAACCCTATTTACAGCAGGAAATACGCTATCATATTCATCAATACCTAAAAAGGAGGGAACTAAGTATAAACAGGCCATATGAAATTATTTATTTTAAGCAAAATACAAATATATTGCAAATAATGAAAAGTAGAAATATTGTAGCGAAAACAAACTAAAATATTATTCTATGTAAGGTTTCTTTTTAATTATAAGTGCAATATAAAACTAATACCAATAAACCAACTAATAATAATCATTCACAAAATCTATTGTTTTCATATACTTTTTTGGTTTATTCTTGTGAAAATGGAAATAAGTATTCGAAATTTTATTTAATAAACCATTTTCATCATAAAAATACTCGTAAAAAGACTCATTACTAACAACTCCTTTATAAAAATAAGTCTTGTCCATTTTCAAAAAGCGTTCGCTATTAAAATAATATTTATATTCTTCGCAATATTTGTTGCTATAATAAATCTTAAAATACAAATGAGTAGAGTCAAGATATAAAGAATCTCTAATTTTATTATCCCGAGTATATGTCTTGATTTGTTGTAAAATACTATCAGCATTATATATTGTTAAAACCTTATAAACTGATTCATCATTCTTATTATTTGTTTCTTCTAAATACAAAGTATAGAAAGTTCCATCGGCATTACTTATTAGATTTTTGCAGATATTTTGTTTTTCTATGCTGCTTGATTTTGTATCAATGCCCAATGGATTACAATCAAATAAAGTTTCTTTAATTATTTTTCCATTCTTATTATATTTTGTAATCTTTTCATTTTGACCTTGTGCATTGTAAGTATAAACATAATAATTCTCTAAAACAGAATCTCGCTTACATTTTTTATAATATCTTTTCCATTGCAATTTTTTGTCTATCGTTAAACTATTATAATGATTCAAACTATTATTAAGATAATAATAACTTATAATTCTATTTTGCTCATCTAGCTTCGAAGAATAAATACTTGTTTGTTTTCCTTTTTTATTCTTTGAATAGCTTATACTTGTACTTGTTTTTGGAAAAGTTCTTTTCCAAAAACTAATCATTGCGGTATCTCCATTATCATATAGTTTTACTTCTTTTCCTGTTTGAGTTATTGTATCAAACTCGCTACTGTACGTTTGAACACTTTTAAATTCATTGCTGTATTTACAAATAGAATTTATTTCAGGCCCAAAAATATATTCTTCCATTGTTAACTTTGGATAATATTTAGTTTTATACATTCTTTTTAAGAGCCCATTTTTATCAAAATGATTAATTTGAATAAGTTGTCTGTTTTTTTTATCATTATATGTTATATACTCTATGCGAGTATTTATCCCTTTAAATAGCGTATCATATCTATTATTATAAAGACCTGTGTTAAACTTAAAATTTTTATAAAAATCACCATTAAAATACTCATTATTATCTGTAAAAAAAAACAAAAAACGACGATCATTGTATGAATTATTTAATTTCATATCTGTCTGAATATACTTATAAGTACATTGTTTAAAAAACTCATCAATAATAAGTTTTTGTGATTTAACATTCACATATTGAATTGTTAATAAAATGAAAATTAAAATAAATTGCTTTTTCATAAACTTTATTTTTGTAATTAATATCACAAAAATAAACAAAATATAAACAGTTGTGATAAAAATAAATAATATTTATTTTCTGAAATACTGCGAAAAGCAAATAAGTCCGGCATAAAGTTGTATTAATCTGTTTTTTGTAAAATACTAACTGTAAATATAATGTGTGAGTTGTTAAAACAACTTAATACATCATATAGAGGGCATTAAAACCCAAATTGTCCATTATAAATTTAAAAATATCAATTTGCTTGTTATAAATTATTGGTAAATTCTAATTTTTATAATCAATATAAAAAGGAAGTTTTTCTTTTTAGTCAATAATGACTTTTAAATATGAGGAGTTAGTAACTTCTTTTGGTTTAACCCAAATCAATTTTTGATATAGAGCACATATAAAGCACATATACAGTACATATAGAGCACATATAGAGCACTTTAACCTCGCTTTTACTCTGTATAATCAACCTTTAACCTGCATTTTATGCTAATAATCAAATGATTAACCGTCTAAATTAAATATTGTTCATTTTTTTTTGTTATCTCAAAAAATAGCATTTTTATCACAATCCCCCAAATCAAAATTCCATTTATTCTTCGATAATTTTATTAAGATATTGCCCTAGTATTGATTTATTGCAATAAAGCATATTAAAAAATGCCTCTTTTTATTTTAAATTTAAAGACAATATTAAAATTATATTTAAATATACATTATGAAATGCAAACTTGGTTTATTCCCCCACAATAAAATTTTAATTCAATGATAAAAAGCTTATATTTGCATTCACTTAATACTAATTGTAAATAGTTGATGATAATACAGTAAAAAACAATTTTTGTAAAATTATTAATGAATATTCATTATGAATACAGTAAAAATAGAAGTATATAAAAAAGGGCAAGAGGTAATTGTTTATCAATTAATAAAAAGAGTATATGACGAGTTTGTATCTTTTGATTATTCCGATGAAGGTAACCAATTCTTTTATGATTGGATACAACCTTCCAAAATTGCATCAAGACAAGAAAATCAAGTTAATATATTGCTTGCATTTGTGAATATTGAATTAGTTGGGATGATTGAGATTAGAGACAACAAAAATATTTCTTTACTTTTTGTAGATAAAATATTTCAAGGACAAGGTATTGCTAAAAAACTTTTTAAAAAAGCATTAAAAAATTGCATAAAAAGAGACCCTAAACTTGATAAATTTTATGTTCATGCATTTCCTTATTCCACAGAAATTTACAAGAAACTAGGATTTAAGGAAACAGATATAATGCAAGAACAATTTGGAATAAAATATTTGCCAATGGAAATTGACATTATTTAAAAACATAAAAAGACAAATAAAATTCCCCATTGTTTATATTTACTGAAATTTTCTTATTGTATACATGGACAATAATTATTTTAGTGTTTTTATATTTGTGGTAATTTTTTATTTATTTTTGAAGTTGGATTTTTATGAAAAAGGTAAATAAAAATGATATTTTACTTGTTTTTGTTAGCTTGTTGTTAGGCATTTCAATAGGTGCAGCAACGCTATGGTCTTATTACAATAAAAGTGAAGAAAACTATTTAAGTTTGTTTCATTATTATAGAATGATTGGGAGAATAGCAGATAATATTAATGCTAAATACATTGAAAATCATGATAATATAAATTCTTTAAATGCAAATCATAAAAAAAAATTAAAAAAAATTGACAAAAAAGAAATTATAGATAGTTTGATTCTAATAAAAAGAAATACTGCTGCTGATTCTATATTTTATGATAGTATTGGTTCTTATGACGAGGAGATGTATGTAGATAAAAATTATGATGATGATTATAATCAACAAAATGATAATGATAGCGTTAGAAAAATTGCATCAAATGTTGATGATATGGTTGTTTTGAAAGATGTTATGATTTATGAAAAAACGTTGGAAATAAAGGGATTGAATATTCAAAAGGAAATAGAAAACTTGAAAATCGAATCATTGGTTTCAGGGAATTCAAATAACAAAAACCCAGTAATTTCCATAAAAATCGAATTTTGGGTCTCTCCTATAAATTATAAAGGATATAAAATGTCAAGAAAAAAAATAGTTCTTTTTGGCATAAAAGATTTTGAAAATATTAGTGTAAAGAAATTAAACCAAAAATACTTTATACAAATACACAAACAATATTTTTATTTAGAATATACAGATGATTACAAAAAGCTAATCCCAGAGAATGACGAGAAAAAAATAAAAGAGTTAGATGAAATAATTTAGGACAAACCAAATTACACTAAAATAAAACTAGAAAATAAAATGCAAGATGTTAAATTTTTTAAATATCATGGTACTGGAAATGACTTTATACTTATTGATAATAGAAACAGCTTAATAAAAATAACCGAAAAAGAAGTGCGTTTTTTATGCAACAGGCATTTAGGTATAGGCGCAGATGGCTTTATTATCTTAGAAAATAGCTCTGATTATGATTTTAAGATGAGGTATTTTAACTCTGATGGTAAAGAGGCTACAATGTGTGGTAATGGTGCTCGTTGTATTATATCATTTGCCTTTGATATTGGTATAGTTAAATCAAATTATTTGTTTGAAGCTATTGACGGTTTACATGAAGCAAGTATTGTTACGTCAATTAATAATATAAAAGAGATTTGCTTAAAGATGCAAGATGTTAAAGAAATTAATTTAGTAGGCAAAAATTATTTATTAAATACTGGATCTCCTCATTTGGTAGTTTTTAACGAAGATATTGAAGAAATTAATGTTAATAGTGAAGGGAGTAAATTGAGAAACAGTGCAATGTTTAAGCAAAATGGAGTTAATGTAAATTTCGTCAAAGAGCAAGGACGTAAGCTATATGTAAGAACATTTGAAAGAGGAGTGGAAGCCGAAACATTATCTTGTGGAACTGGTGTTGTTGCATCAGTTATAGCTTTTCACAAAAAACATGGTGTAAGTGATGGTGAATATTCAACGCATATCAAAACTTTTGGAGGCAATCTTAATGTTAGATTTTATTCAGTTGAATCTAAATATCAAAATATATTCTTATCAGGAGATACAACATTTGTGTTTTCAGGATTGATCAGCTTATAAATATTTATTAAATTATTAATAAATAAGGAAATGAAATGAAACCTTGTATAATATAATGCGTAAAAGATTTACATAGTAATATTATTTTTTAAGAATTTTTTATGAATAATATTTTTTCAATAATAAAAGGTACAGGGAGTTATATTCCATCTCGTAATATTGCAAATGAGGATTTTATTAATAATAAGTTCTTTTTTTCAGATGGGAGGCAATATGATACTCCTATTACTGAGATTATAGAAAACTTTCATGATATAACCGCAATAAAAGAAAGACGTTATGTATCTGAAAATATAAATAATTCGGATATTGCATATTTTGCCGCAAAAAATGCTTTAGAAACATCAGGAGTTGACAAAGAAACTTTAGATTATATAATTGTTGCTCATAATTTTGGAGACATCAATTCTGAAAGAAATAAGATTGAATTAGTGCCATGTTTAGCATCAAAAGTAAAATCAAAATTAGGAATAAATAATCCTTACACCGTAGCTTATGATATTACATTTGGCTGTCCTGGTTGGGTTCTAGGTCTTATTCAAGGAAATTATTATATAAAATCAGGAGATGCTAAAAGAGTATTAGTTATTGGAGCAGAAACAATGTCTAGAGTATTAGATCCTCATGATAGAGATTCAATGATATTTGGAGATGGCGCAGCAGCCGTAATTTTAGAAGGGATAAAATCAGACGAACCTATAGGCATAATAACACATTCTATGAGAACAGATTCAAATGAATGTAATAATATGATTTGGATGGGCTATTCTTATAATCCCGATTACCCTAGAGATAAATTGTTTGTAAAAATGAATGGGAAACGCGTTTATCAATATGCAATAACACATGTCCCTATTGCTTTGTATGAATGTATAAGAAAAGCTGGTTTAAATTTTTCAGATATTAAAAAGTTATTAATACATCAGTCTAATGCGAAAATGGATAAAGCAATATTAGAAAGATTATGTAAGTTATTTTTTGAAAGCAATATTCCTAAAGATATAATGCCAATGATTATTTCCAAATTAGGCAATAGCTCTGTTGCAACTGTACCAACACTTCTAGATTTAATCATGAAAGGAGAACTAGAAAACCATTCCATAAATTCAGGCGATCATATTGTTTTAGCTTCCGTTGGTGTTGGAATGAGCATAAACGCTATTATTTATAAAATGCCTTAAGTTTTTCTTACAAGACTACTCCGTTGACTTATTACAATTCCCTTATTATAGCAAATCTATCTTTGTTACTAATGTCTTTTAATATTTCTATATCAAGATTGTATTTTTGAGACAGTGAGGTTAATTGAGATGCTTTTACTTCATTTATTTCAAAATATAAAACCGCATTTGGGTTTGCATATTTTTTAAAGAACTGTATTATTTTATTGTAGAATACAAGAGGGTCATCATCCTGAACAAATAATGCAATGTGAGGTTCATGTAGAATAACATTTTTATTCATGTTTTTTTTTTCTGACATTGTTACATAAGGAGGATTGCTAACAAATATATCAAATGTTTTTTTTAAATTAGTTTTTAGGCTTAGGATGTCATCATTTATAATGTTTATTTGAGTATTGTTTAATTTAGCATTTTGTTCTGCTATTTTTAATGCATCAATAGATATATCAATAGCGTCTACAGTTGCGTGTGGAATATTTTTTTTCAATGCAATAGCAATACATCCACTGCCAGTGCAAATATCGATAATGTTGTTTATCGTTTTGTTATTGTTTTGTTGTATAATAATTTGCGTTAACTGTTCAGTTTCAGGACGTGGTATTAGTACATTATTATCTATTTTTATTTTTAGGTCTAAGAAGTATGTATGTCCTAGTATGTATTGATAAGGTTTGTGTTGTAATAATTCGTTGATAGATTTTCTAAATCTAAGGTATTCAGATTCAGTTATTCTCATTTCGGGTTCAGAAATTATTTTATAAGCATCTATATTTAGATATTCTTTTACAAATATTTTGAAAAGTGAATTTGCTTCGTTAGAGCTGTATATTTCCTCTATCTTTTGATTAAAATGTGTTTTAAGTTTGGCTAATGTGTTTACAATAATCATTATTTTTATTTAATTTAGAATTGAATTAATCAATAACAAAGTAGATTCCGATAGAGTTTATAATGTTAAATATTGGTTGTTGTTTTGTTTCGCCATCTGTATTATTTACATAATCAATAATACTACTTTTTAATCCTCTATATTTATTGAATACCGGTTCTGCATAAACACCTTCGCAATTTAAGTTTAATATTATTAATTTTGTTATTTTGTATTTAATATTTAATCCAACGCTACCCGTTAATGCAAATATATCCTTCGCTTCAATTAACTCTGCAGAGTTACTATTGTTAATAAATATATCCATGTCGGGGGTTTTATATTTTAGAAACCCGACAAGTCCAGTAATATCAAAAATCCATTTATTTTTACTAACTTTGGCATAAGCTCCAGCCATAAAACCTCCTGAATACCAATTTGTGCGAAAATTAATATCAGTTAAGTTATTTTTAGTATTAATAAATGGATTATTTGAAAAGCTTTCGATTAGTTTTTTTTTCTCTATATCATTGTACGCCCACATAAATCGACATGTATAACCAGCATTACGAGTCATATCGTATCCAAAGTTTATTTTATACGACCGTCCTATTTTTGCATATCCTGCTAAGCTTTTTTCTGCATCTTTATTCCCAAATAAACCATAAGGTATACTAACACCATAAGAAGCTCCTATGAATCCTTCCCTAAAATCGTCATAATCGTCTTGATATTTATCTTCAAATTTAATATCAGGATCTTGAGCAAATATATTTATATAAAAAAAAGATAAGAGAAAAAACAACCAATACCTAGTCATTTTATCTTCTTAGAGATTGTCTTAGCATATTAGGCATACTTCTTGGTTGATTTCTTGCTTCTTCATTAATATATTTATAACAATTTATATTATAAGCACTCCATTTGTCTTTAGCTTTGTAAAGAATAAGAATTACGTTAATGGGGTCGTTTTCATATTTTAGTAAGTAAGTGTATTTTATTAAAGATGCTGAAACTTCTTCTTTTTTTATTAGTTCATTCCCTGAATAATTTCCAGCTTCAGAGACAGATGCCTTAAAAAGATTTTTAATATTTGCTGTTTGCATTGAGTCACTTTGCATTTTTTTATTTGTTGATAACAAATAATCAACACCTGCTTCATAACCTTTACCTTCATATGTCTTGAAGAATTGATTAATAACATCGTTTGCTTCTTGAGCAAAACTAACATTGCAAAACATTGCAAATAAAATTGACAAGAGAATTACTTTTACTTTTTTCATGACTTTTTAACTTAAAATTTATTATTTAATAATTGTTTGTTACTTATTTTACAATCCTATATCTAGAGAAATTCGAATAATAGGATTTGTGTAAGGGCTTTCTAATGATTCATTCAAATTCCATAACCCCATAATATTGAATGAAGAATTTTTGCTTATTTTTTGCCTATATCCTCCTCCGACAAATAAGCTAGACACATTAGTCCTAATGTCATTCATATTAACAATAGATGGCATATTTAATACTTCATATTCAACATGAGCAAATAGATAATCACTGATATTATATCTACCAAAAATTGAGCCACCATAAACATTAAAACTATAATTATAATCTCTGTAATTAATATACTGGTATTTGGCTCCAATACCAATACTAAATTTTTCAGTTACTTTATACCCAACTATTGGAGACACATCTATTATTGTTACATTTCCAAACTGCAAGCCCAAATTTCCTCCTAAAAATATATTTTCTTTTTTTAATTTGTTACCATTCTCTATATTTTGAGCTATTAACAAATTGAATTGCAATATAAATATCAAAACTAAAAAAGAAATTAATTTCATAATAATATTTTTTAACAGCCCAAAATTAAAAAAAAATAATTATTTTCGTTCCTTTAAATTTAAAAATATAGTATTAATAACTGAAATAAATAAATTTTATTATGAATAAGACAGCATATATATTTCCAGGTCAAGGGGCACAATTTGTAGGTATGGGAAAAGATCTATACAATAATTTCTCTATTGCTAAAGAAATATTTGAAGAAGCAAATAATATTTTAGGTTTTCGTATTACAGATCTTATTTTTAATGGTACGGAAGAAGATTTAAGACAAACAAAAGTAACACAACCTGCAATATTTATTCATTCCTATGTATATACAAAAGTATTGGGAGAAAAATTTAATCCAGAAATGTTAGCAGGCCATTCTTTGGGAGAATTTTCAGCCTTAACAGCAGGGAAATCCTTATCATTTAAAGATGGACTTATATTGGTTTCGAAAAGAGCTTTAGCGATGCAAGCAGCATGTGAAATTAGACCAGGAACAATGGCTGCAGTAATGGGAATTGAAGATAGTAAGGTTGAGGAAATATGCTTACAAGTAGGAGATGTTGTAGTTCCAGCAAATTATAATTGTCAAGGTCAATTGGTAATTTCAGGAAGTGTTGAAGCTATAGATAAAGCTTGTGAATTATTGAAAAATGCAGGAGCCAAAAGAGCTTTAGTTTTAAAAGTTGGAGGAGCTTTTCATTCTCCTCTAATGCAACCTGCTGCAGAAGAATTAGCAAAGGCAATTAATAATACAGAATTTAAACAACCAATGTGTCCTATTTATCAAAATGTTAATGCTCTGCCATCAATTGACCCAACTAAAATAAAAGAAAATTTAATAGCACAATTAACATCTCCTGTTAGATGGACTCAAACTATTATAAATATGACAAAAGATGGTGCTTCAAAATATGTAGAAGCTGGACCAGGTAACGTATTACAAGGACTAGTAAAGAAAGTGTCTCCTGAAGTTGAAACACTACATGCCCAATCATTAATAGGTTAAAAAAATAAAACTTCTGATTATTATCATTTAAATATAAAATGACAATAATTATTTTTTAATTTATTTATAAAAAAAAGATAGCGTTTATTACATTATTTTTACATTTGCAGTTAATTATTAATATTAAAAAAAGAAAATTATAAAGATTATGGATCTTACAAAAGTTTTATCTATAAGTGGATACAGTGGTTTGTTCTCATTAATTGGACAAACAAAAAATGGCGTTATTGTTGAATCTTTAGATGATAAGAAAAGGTTTCCTGTCTATGCTTCAAAAAAAATAAGTGTACTGGAAGACATTGCAATTTATACAAATGACGACATGATTCCTTTAAAAGATGTTATAAAAAAAATATTTGATAAAGAAAATGGAAATTTTATAAATATAAACATTGACAAAGAAACAGAAAAAATAAAAGCTTATTTTGAAGAAATATTACCAGATTATGATAAAACTAAAGTTTATACCTCTGATATCAAGAAAATAATTAAATGGTATAACCTAATGCATAAGCATAATTTGTTAAATTTCGAAGAAAAAATAGAAACTGAACCAATAACTGAAAGTTCAGAAAACAGTGAAGTTATTGATGTTAAAACTACAAAAAAAGAAACAAAAAAACCTGCAAAAGAAAAATTAGATGCAGAAAAAAAAGATAGCGTAGAAGAAACTAAAAAGAAAAAAACTGCAAAAAAAACTACAAAAGACCAATTAAGCTTAGATTTAGGTACTTTAACAACAGAAGAACAAGAAGAAATAAAACCAAAAAGAAAATCAAAGAAGAAAGAAGAAGAATAAAAATGTATAAGTTTATAATAAGACCTCTTTTGTTTTTATTAAGTCCTGAAAACATTCACCACCTTGTAGTTTATGTTTTAAGAAACTTACAAAAATGTAATGGCGTATCAAAAATGATACGCTATTTTTTTAATTACGAACATATCTATTTAGAAAGAGAAATATGGGGATTGAAATTCAAAAACCCAATAGGTTTTGCGGCTGGATTTGATAAAAAAGCTGAGATTTTTAATATTTTAGGAGATTTTGGTTTTTCTCATATTGAAGTAGGCACAATTACACCAGAAGCTCAGTCTGGAAATCCAAAGCCACGATTATTTAGAGTAAAAAAAGACAAAGCGCTTATAAATAGAATGGGATTTAATAATATAGGAATAAAAAAAACAATAAGAAATTTAGAGAAATTAAAACCTAATGTAATTATAGGAATAAATATTGGAAAAAACACATCGACTCCTAACGAAGAAGCTATTAATGATTATAAACGTTGTTTTTCAGAACTATTTGACTATGGAGATTATTTCACAATAAACGTAAGTTGCCCTAATGTTAAAGATTTGAATAAACTTCAGGATAAGAGCTATCTTTTAAATTTATTGAATGAATTACAATTAATCAATAACTCTAAAAACAAGAGGAAACCTATTCTGTTAAAAATTTCGCCTGATTTAAACATAGAACAAATAGACGAAATCATCGAAATAGTTCAATTAACAAATATTGACGGAATTGTAGCAACTAATACATCATCACAAAGATATAATTTAACAACAGATAAACAGATTATAGAAAATACAGGTAATGGAGGTTTAAGCGGTTTGCCTCTTAGAGAGAGGTCAACAGAGGTTATATCTTATATAGCAAAAAAAACTGATTACAAACTTCCAATTATAGGTGTTGGGGGTATCTTTGATTATAAGGACGCTATAGAAAAAGTTAAAGCAGGAGCATGGCTTATTCAATTATATACAGGATATATATACGAAGGACCTTGGGTTGTTAAGCAAATAAATAAAGAGTTATTAAAGAATAAAGTTTACGATAATTAATATCTTTATTTTACCACATTGTACCTCTACTACCACTTCCTCTTGCTCTTAATCTATGAGCTGAATTTTTTCGTTTTTTAATTGATTTTGAAAACCTTTTATTTCGGTCTCCATACTGCTTGTATGTACTCTTACTAGGATTAAAAATTCCCCGTGATGATTTTGTTTTATTTTTAGGATGTTTCCCATTACTAAATATAGCACATGATGTAAGACTTAAAAATAACCCAAATAAGAAAACTAATAGTAACGTTTTTTTCATAAATTTAAACTTTTGCTAACAGAAAAAGAGATAATACATAAAAAACAAAATATTAATTATCAAAGTCTTGCATGTTTTGTGTTTTCAATAACAATATAAATTTGTTCCCAAAAATAAAAAAATATTTTCAAGGAATCAAAAATAATATTTTTTTTTGAATATAGGTACTAAAAAAGAACTTGTTAATATTTAAAATAAATTTAATAATTAAGATAAAACAAGAATATTAATGTTTTTTAATTAAAAACGCTCTTGTTATTTTATCAACTTTATGTCTATATACTTTGAATTTAGTAACCGAAGTGTTCCCATATAATCAATTTTAAACTCAAGTAAATCTCCCACTTTATATTTGTTTTTATTAGAACCTAAATCCATAACAATCATATCTGAACTAGCTCCAACAACACAGATATTACTATCTATAGGTATTATATGTTTTACATCAACATCTAATAAACCTAATTCTATAATTGCACGAAAAGTAGTGTCTCCTATTTTATCTGAATCAAACTCTGGAGAATGTCCATCAACATTATGTCCTATTTGACCTGTAGGAATAACATGTTTCTCATTTAGTTCAATTATTTCGGCATATAGTTTAAATGTATCACTATGCATCTTTTTTAAAGTACTATTATGATATACATCAGTTCCAAGAAACAATGATTCCCCAACTCTAAAGTGATTAACTCCTTTTGGTAATAGTTTCTGAAAAATTAAAGGAATAGTAACAGATGAACCTCCAGAAACCATTGGTATTTTTTTATTAAATTTTTCTTCTACTAATTGTTTATATAAACTTAACTGTATTAACTTATCATGATTAGGTAAAACACCATATAAACAAGAAAGATTTGTGCCAATTCCCACAACTTCAATATTCGGGAGATTAAAAACATTATAATAAAAATCAACAAATTCTTCTCTTAAAACACCCTCTCTTAGTTCTCCTAATTCGATTAGTATAATTATTTTATGTTTTTTTGACTGTCTAACAGCTTCATTTGATAAAAGTTTTATATTTTTAAATTCAGTATTAACACTTATATCTGCATATTGAATTACTTTTTCAATATTTCTACTAGATGGTAGCTTTATAAAAATAGTTTCTATATTAGGATTAATTGATTTTATCATTTTTAGGTTCATAATTCGGGAGTCACAAATTTGTTTTACTCCTAAATTAACCACTTCTGCTAATAAACTTTTGTTCCCACACAAAAGTTTTGTAACAATAGACCACTGAATATTATTTTTTTTAAATAAATTATCAAGGTATTTATAATTATGTTGTAATTTTTTTGTATCAAAAGTGATGTAAGCCATTATTATTTTTGTTTGTAACGCATTTCTATATATTTACTATTAAAGCCGTATTTCTCATAAAGAAATCTCGCAGGGTTATCAGGCTCAACATGTAAAGCAATATCCCCCTTAGTAATTTTAATTGTCTCTTGCATTAACATTTTCCCAATACCCTTTCCTCTATAATCAGCATGGGTTGCAATATACACCAGAATATTTTCAGGAATATATTTTTCCATTCCAGTTTCATTTACAATAACTGCTCCTATTATTTTATCATTATCTTTTGCAGTAATAATAAAACCTCCATCTTTATCATTTTCTTTTAATGAATAGTTTAAACATTTTTCAATGTCACTCCTAGGATCCCCGTATTTTTCTAGGTGTTTAAAAAGAAAATCTAATATTTCATTTTTTTGTTCTATAGAGGGTTTATTTGTGTGGTCAAAAATTTTAAGATTTGTCATAATTTGCAACAGTTTAATTATTAATAAAATATCTTTTGATAATTCAAAGATAATATAAGAAAATTAAAAAAGCAAATTTTTTTTATTGTTTACAACTCCATAAATTTACTAAATAGTTGCTGGATATACGCTTTCCCTTGTGTTATCGTTTTTTTAGTTACAGATGAGTCAATAGCATTATTTAGATAAAATTGGTTATTTTGAATATCTAATACAAATTCCATTTTATTGTTTTTCCAACCTAATCCAGAATTTATTTCAAAAAAGGCAAATTGAGGTGAATATTTATTAAACAAATCTTTGCTCCAATAAAAACCATCGTGTTTTATCCTTAATTGCTTTAATATAGTAACAGGCACATCTATTTGAGATGCAATTCTATCCACAACTATGCCTTTATATTCTTCTTTAATTGCACCTCCAATAATCAATAATGGTATTTTATGATATTCAAAAGAATAAAAAGAATGATTTTTAAATGTAGAATGACTATGATCAGCCATAAGAATAATCAATTTATTGTCATATAAATCTCGTTTTTTTAGATTATTAATGAATTCTGATAACGATTTATCTGCATAATATATTGAGTTTACATATTTTTTCTCATTATCTCCATAATTTATTACATTTTGCAATGGTTGGTCGTAAGGCGAATGACTGCTAAGTGTAAAAATCACATTAAAAGAAGGAGATTTTGATGTATTAATTACCTCAATAGCTTTGTTATACATATATTCATCATGCACTCCAAGTTTTCCACGCGGAATTGATTTAGAAAAATTGTCTTCTTGTATAATATTATCAAACCCATTATGGATAATAAAAGATTTAATATTTCCATAATCAAGGTCTCCACCAAAGATAAAAGAAGAAGAATAACCATTTTTTTTTAGATATTTATTTAAACTAGGTAAACCATTATACTTAGCAGGATGCTCACAAATGTTAGTGATAGGAAGTGCAGGAAATCCAGTGAGTAATGACGCAATCCCTTGTTGAGAACGATTACCGTTTGCATAAAAATTATTAAATAGGATGCCTTCTTTTGTTAACTTATCAAAGTTAGGAGTAATAATGGTATCTGCTCCTAAAGAATAGATACAATCAGCCGACCAACTTTCGAGAAGTATAAATATAATGTCAGGTTTTTTTGTTTTAAGAATATGTATAGTTGTATCCTTTGCTACATGATTTAATTCGTCTGTAATTTCTTTTGCAGCTTGATCTGACATAGTTTTAAAAGGATTTACAGTTAGATAGTTCTTATTAACAAAATAGTTCTTAAGCAATGACCAAGCTGGATTTATGGTAGCATTATTAATAACATTTTTATCAGAAAAAGTTGCCGCACTTTCTGAAATAGGTATTTGTCCCACTCCACCCCTAATGCCAATAGTAATAATAATTAAAGATGTAAAATAAAAAACTCCTAATTTAAATTTTGAGATTATTGACTTACAATTAAAAGTCAGTTTTAAAATATTTATTTTTTTATATATATAAACTAGCAAAATCCAAATCAAGAATAAAATAAATAACAAAAATAAAAATCTCCAAGTTTCAATAGAATTAAATACTTCTGAAGGATTTTGCACATAAACTAGAGCTTTAACATTAAGTTTTGTTTTCCACTCACTATATATAGCAGCATCAGCAATTGCAATTAAAGAATAAATAAAAGTTATCAAATAATAGTATGTATTGGAAATATTTTGGTATAGTTTATTAAGATTAAATATCAATAAAACCATAATAAATACAGGAAAAATAAGTATATATGATATTGTTGAAACATCTAGTCTTAAAGCATGCAATAAAACTTGAAAAACATTTACAATAAATCTATCGTAAATTAAAAAATCACCTAAATTATAAATAATAAAAAAAAGCCTATTAATGTTTATTAATAGGGAACAATATAAGAAGGACTTTATAGCATAATGTAAACAGAACCGCATTATATTTATTTAAAATTCTATCCCAATACTTACTTCTATAGCATTAAAATTAAGTTTAGAATCACTATAGTCAACATCAACATTTTTATAAGTAGCACTTTGTATTTTATAAGAATTATAAGAACCTCGCAAATTCAAATCAGAAGAACCATCAAAGTAATTACAACCAATAATTAGTGCGCGTTTTTTTGAAATAGCAGTTATCACATTAATTCCATAAACCCACCCCCATCCTGGATTATTATCAAAAGAGAAATCAGAATTAGCCATATCAATATCTTCATTTTCAATAAGCATTCTGTCTATGTTTCCATTTATTAATGATGGATTAATGTTATAAAAACCAAATACACCTCCTTGAAAACATATTTCAAAACGCTTGAAAGGAATTGTTATTGCTGGCATGACATTTCCTGCAAGAGAAACAAAAGGACCTAATAGTGGTCTATGGTTTTCTATATAATCAGGTAATCCTTTAACACTCATCCCTCCAATATAATATATTGCTCCAGTAAGATTTATTCCAAAATAATCATTAAATTGCAAAGGCATTGTGTAATAAAAAGGAGATACTGGCAAAGACAATTCCCCATCTTTAGGAAACAAATAACTTACTCCAACCGATTGCGAAAATGTGTTAACATTTATTGATATTATTATTATAATTGTTAGTATACTTTTATTCATAAATTAGTTTATTTCTTCAACTACTTTCCTTATTTTAGGTGTTGCATAAGTTTGTATTTTGCCATATTTATCTGAGTAAATAAAATAAGCTTCACACAAGTTGTTATTTTGTTTTATAAATTGAATTGCTTTATCCTTTCCCATAACCATAAATGCTGTTGCTAAAGCATCAGCTGTAGTGCAATTATCAGTAATAACCGAAACACTTAGCAATGAATGTTGCACAGGGTATCCCGTTTTTGGGTTAATAGTATGAGAGTATTTTACTCCATTTTTTTCTATATATTTTCTATAATTCCCAGAAGTAGCTAGAGCTTTGTCTTTCAATGGAATTTTATATTTAATTTGTTGTACCGCATCAGAACTATCCGCAGGCTTTTCTATTCCTACCATCCAATTTTTATTATCTTGTTTAAACCCTTTTGCACAAACTTCTCCTCCAACTTCAACTAAAAAATTATCAATACCTCTATTTTTTAAATATTCTGCAATAATATCAACTGTATATCCCTGAGCAATAGCATTAAAATCTATTTTTATATTTTTATATTTTTTAACAACTTTCCCATTTTCTATATTAATGTTTTTATAATTGATTAATTTCAAGAGACTATCCACTTTGGTTTGCTCAATTATCAAATTATAATCTTTATTTTGATAATTATTTTTAAACCCAAAACCCCACATTGCAACTAATGGACCAACAGTGATATCAAAAGCTCCATTTGTTAAACCTGATATTTTATTAGATTCATTAAATACTCGTATGAAATACTCGTTTAATTTGACATTGTTGTCATTATTGTTTATTTTACTGATAAGCGAATTCTGGTTATATATAGAAGCGGTAAGATCTATTTGCGATAGTATGGAATCAATTGTTTTATTTATTTCATCTTTAGTTGTATTTGCTCCTATAAAATACTTTACAGAAAATGTTGACCCCTGAGTAAAACCTTCATAAACAAAAACTTCTTCTTTATTGTTACATGAATATAAAACAATGAAAAATAATATTGAAAATATAGTAATTTTAATTTTCATAATTTATAATTAAATGTTTTTTCATTATTTTAAATACAAATTTAGCTCTAATGCGTTCCCTGAATAAATAAAGGATTATATAATAAAGCACTACGCCTGATATTGATAATAACCCAACATAGACCTCTGATTTAAAAAAAGCATTAGCCAAAATTAAAGTAAAAATAAAAAAGATAAAGGGTAACACATATCCATAAAGTACTGCAAGCATACCTTTAGACTGCTCATAATAAACATCAACATTATCACCAATAGCATAAGTATTTGACTCACCTTTTAAATCTATTTCAATAATTTTTTCTTTCATATCCGCTACCGTACACATTCCTTTTGCATGACATTCAGCACACGCAGACTTTGTTAATATATTAACAAATATTTTATCTCCCTCAATGTTTTCAACTATACCTGCATGGTATATATTTTCATTTTTCATATAAACTATTTATCAGTAAAATGGGTTTTAATGTGAGTCCCATCACAAAATGGGGACGTATTAGTTGCTCCACAACGACAAAGAAAAGTTTTATTCGTTTGTTTTATCAGATTCCCATTACTATCATAAATATTAACATCTCCATCAATGACAATTGGACCGTTTTTTGAAATTTTTATTTCAACAGGCTTATTTGTAATACTAATAGGGCTTGAACTATCATGTTTGTCTTCTAAATCTTTATTATGCTTATATGATAGAGCATCCGTAGGGCATAAATCCACAACTCGCATTATATCTTCTGTACTTGCTGCAAGCATGTCTATCCATGGACTTTCTGAAGGCTTGAAAACTTTTGGAAGATTAGTAAAACATTCTCCAGAATGAATACAGAAAACAGATTTCCAAAATACAGTAATTTCTCCATTAGTATATTTTTTGATTACAGACCTCATTATTTATCAAATTTTAGTTTAATTAAATCAATTTTATTCTTATTTACTTTTAAAATTGTAAAAATAAACTTTTCTATTATTATTTCTTCATTTTGAAAAGGAATTCTTCCTATACGATTTAAAATAAATCCTCCTATTGTTGTATATTCGTCTGTTTCAGGTATATTAAAACTATATTTTTCATTTAAATAATCTATTTCTATTCGGCTTGACAATACATATTCCATATCATTGATTTTCTTCTCTATAAATTTGTCATTATCATATTCATCATCAATTTCTCCAACAATTTTTTCAACAATATCCTCCAATGTTACCAATCCTGCTGTACCTCCAAATTCATCAACCACCACTGCAATACTTTTATTTTTACCGATTAATTCAGATAATAGTTTTTTAGCAGGCATGGTTTCTGGGATTATAAGAAGTGGTCTGATCATTTCTTTTAAACACTTATTATTTCCAAACATGTCATAAACATGCACAAATCCAATTATATTATCAATATTTTGAGAGTATATAACTATTCTAGAAAATCCGGTCTTTATTAGACTGTTTTTAATTACTTGAATATCACTATTTTCATCAACTGCAACTATTTCGGTACGAGGCACCATGCATTCCCTAACTTTTATATCATGAAACTCTATTGCATTTTGAAACATAGTAATCTCTTCTTTAGTTGACATTTCTCCTTCATTATTAACAATACTTACTTGTGTTATATAATTATCTAAATCTAATCGACCAAATACAATATTTCGTTTTTCTTTTTTAGATCCCTTTGTCATAACTATCAATAATTCTGATAATCCAACAATAACAATTGTTATAGGAAAAAATATACAATAAATAATAAAAGTAGGTATTGAAAAAAATGTAATTATATGATAAGAATATAATCGAAATAATACCTTGGGAAGAAACTCTGCAAAAACGAGAATAAAAATAGTAGATATTATTGTCTGAGCTAGTAATAAATTAAAATCCGATAAAAGAAATGAAGGAATAAAACCTTTCAAAAAATAATCTATTTTATCTGCTACCAAAGTCCCATAAATAACAATAGCTAAATTATTACCTAACAATATTGTTCCTATAAATTTAGAAACATTGTCATTGTAATATTGTAATATTCTAGCAGATGTTTTCCCTTTTTTTTTATCTATTAGAATTTGCAGTTTATTTGTTGAAAAAAAAGCTATTTCTATTCCAGAAAAAAAAGCTGACCCTATAACTGCTAGTATTATAATTAACCATTCATTCATAATTATTGATTTTTTATTGCAATAATTCCTTTAGGCTTTATTACTTCCCATTTTTCAAACTCTTGGTCAGCAACAAATCCATCTCCATATATAACTTCTCCACCCGTACTAACTTTAACAAATACATTTGAACTAATAACCTGCTTGTCTTGCTCCCATATTAAATACTCCGTTTCCAATTTCTCTCCTTTGCTATTAATAACAACGACATTATTACGAACTTCAATAATATTTTTACTCTCATATATAACTCCGTATTTTGCATTAATACTTGATTTTACACTTCCGTTATCTTCGTAAAACAAAACATTAACTCCCTTTGGCATTTCAACAATAGGGTTTTCATTATCAAACCTATTTAATAATGGAGCTTTTAATTTTATCACAGGATTGCCAGAATCTGTATAAACTAATTCTATATTTTTATTAGATAAAGCTGGCAAAGATGAATATACAGATGTTACCCTGTTTATTTCTTCAATTTTGTTCTCACAAGAAGTAAAAACTAAAACCAAACAAAAAAATAATATATACTTATAATAAATAATATATTGCATTAATACACAAAATTATAGCTACTTATTTTAAAGAATATTATCTATTAAAATAAATAACTTTGTTGCAAAAATAAACATAAAGCGATAATAAAACAAATATTTAATCCATTTCAATTTAAAAAAATGAGGATTATTAAACAATTCAAATGTATAGTATGAACACCCATCTTAATTATCAATTAACAAGGCATTGCAGTGGTCGGAGACTGAAAAGACTATACTATCAATAGTTTTGTCGAATTTGAAGTCTTTGACGTGAAGGTAGTATTTTGTAGTGGAGCTATGGATGTGTCGTTTTGTCTTTCAGCAGGGGGCGCCATTTTTGACAATTAGACACAATAATCCCAGATGTTCGATATAAATTATATGCAATAGCCTCTATTAAATGTTGGGTCTGTATTTTTGCTAGTACAATATATCAAGCTGTTTCTCCATTAAACTATCTTCTTATTGAACCAAAAGTTCGTTTTACAATATATCTTGTTTTACTAATGATTTTGTTCTTTGAAGCTTTTAACATAATGTGATTCCTTAGTTTTAGAGATGACTGTTGGTACCAATGAGACGGCTTTGAACACCATTGAGATTGTAGTGTTAGTGATATGTATTGCAATAAATATGCTCTAATTTTATTTTGATATAGGTGTGTTTATTCTTATTTTTGCACAATAATTATAAAGAGTGTTTGATTAATAATTTTGTTTATAATTTATGTTGTTCAATAAAATTGAGAAATATTCGTTAAAAAGTAATAATTTTGAAAACTGAAATGTGCAAAAAAGTATATAGTATATTTTAATGAAGGAAAAAGTAATTGTTTTGATTTTAGGTGTTATGTCGTTTTTTGCGACAGGGCAAATTAATAAGGGTTGGGTCGTTGGTAAAATAGCTGATGAAAATGGGCAGGCAATAGAGTTTGTGAATATTTCGATTGATGGTGTAAATTCTGGTATTTATTCGCAAAAGGATGGTTCGTACAAGATAGAGGTTCCTTCGGGTGAAGATGTAGTGCTTGTTTTTTCTCATTTGTCATATAATTTATTGAAGCGCACTATAAGGGTAAAGGTAAATGATAAAAAACAGATGAATATAGAGTTAATTCAATCTGTTAAATCAATACAGGAAGTTCAGATTTTGGAGAGGAATACTGAAGGAGAGAATTTAATGCGAATAGATCCGAAGGTAATGAAGTTGTTGCCTAATCCGAACAGTAGTATAGAGTCTATATTGAAGACATTGCCAGGTGTATCATCGAATAACGAGTTAAGTTCAAGTTATTCAGTTAGGGGTGGTAATTATGATGAGAACTTGGTTTATGTGAATGGTATTGAGATTTATCGTCCGATGTTGATTCATTCTGGACAGCAGGAAGGTTTGAGTTTTATTAATTCGGAGATGGTGTCATCAATATTTTTTTCAGCGGGAGGGTTTGAGGCGAAGTATGGAGATAAGACGTCGTCAGTGTTAGATATAAAATATAGGAAACCTGAAGAGTTTGGAGGTAGTGGTAGTATAAGTTTACTGGGGGCTTCGGCAAATTTGGAGTTGGTAAATAAGAAGAAGAATTTGGGAGCTTTGTTTGGTTTTAGGAATAAATCAAATAAGTATTTGCTTAAGAAAATGGATACAGATGGGGATTATAAACCAGTGTTTAATGATTTTCAGGGTTATGTAAATTATAAAATAAATGAAAAGAATGAGATTGAGTTTTTATCAAATATTGCATCTAATTCTTATTTATTTGTCCCGCAAACGCGAGAGTCTAAGTTTGGGACTGTTAGCAATGCTATGAAGCTGACAATATATTTTGATGGCCAGGAGAAAGATCAGTTTGATTTGTTAATGGGGGCTGTTGCTTATAATTATTATTTGAAGCCTAATTTTAAGTTGCGGTTTATTAGTAGTGCGTTTAGGATATATGAGGAAGAGGCTTATGATATAATAGGTCAGTATAAGATAGATCAGTTGGATAATAGTTTAGGTAGTGATAATTTGGGAGGTGTTGCTTATAACAAGGGGATTGGTGCTTTTATGAATCATGCGAGAAATTATTTGACTGCAAATGTTTATAATGTGGAGCATAAGGCTGATTATTATACTGATAAATATAATTTAAATTGGGGAGTCAAGTATCAGTATGAGCAGATTGATGATAAAATAAATGAATGGACATTGAAGGATTCATCAGATTATGTTTTACCTCTTGTTAATGATTCATTTGGTTATCAGAATCCAAGTGCTCAGGCTGATTATACGTTGGAGCTTGAGGATTATGTTAATGCAAGGAATACTCTAAATAGTAATAGGTTTTCGGGTTATTTTCAATATACTTATAAATTTAATAGTAATTTTTCAAATAATACTTTAACGATGGGTGTTAGGGGTAATTATTGGGATGTTAATGAAGATTTGCTTATTAGTCCACGAGTGCAGTTTGTGTTAAAGCCTTTATGGGAGCGTAAGGTTGTTTTCAAAACGTCGGCTGGAGTATATTATCAACCCCCATTTTACAGGGAACTTCGCCAATTTAATGGGGAGTTAAACAAGAATATTAAGGCTCAACAGTCATTGCATTTTTTAATTGGGAGTGATTATGAGTTTAAGGCATGGGAACGTCCATTTAAATTTACTACGGAGGTTTATTATAAGAAGTTGGATAATATTATTCCATATAAGATAGATAATGTGAGGATAAGGTATTATGCGAAAAACAATGCTTCTGGTTATGCAACTGGAATTGATATGAAGATTAATGGAGAGTTTGTTAAGAATACAGAATCATGGGCAAGTATTTCAATTATGAATACGATGGAGGATATAAAGGGCGATTATTATTATACTTATACGGATGAAGCAGGTAATGTTTATAATACAAAGGTAAACTATAAGACTTATGTTGACAGTACGTTGTATAATCCAAAATATATTCCACGTCCGACAGATCAACGAGTTACTTTTGCGCTGTTTTTTCAGGATTATTTGCCAAAAAATCCAAGCTCAAAAATGCATTTAATGTTGGTGTATGGTTCACGTTTGCCGTTTGGTCCTGCTGGATTTAACAGATATAGCGACACTTTGCGCATGCCTCCTTATCGTCGTGTTGATATTGGGTTTTCGAAGCAATTGAAGTCTGAGTCTAAGTTGTTGAGTAAAGGTAATCCGTTTAAATATTTTAAATCTATTTGGTTTAGTGCGGAGGTTTATAATTTGTTGCAAATAGATAATACGATTTCATACATTTGGATTAAAGATATCACAAACACACAATATGCCGTACCAAATTACCTGACATCAAGAATGCTTAATGTTAAGCTATTGTTTAATTTTTAAATAAGGGTAATTATAGCATGAATATTATTGGATACGAGAAATATTGTTTACTTAAAATATGTACACATTTTTAAATTTTTATAATGCAAGATATAACAAATATAAGAGAAGCCTCAAAGGAAAGCTTGATAGAGTTTTTTAATGAAATAGGGGAAAAGCCTTTCAGGTTGAAACAGCTTGATGAATGGATATGGGCTAAAGGAATTAACTCGTTTGAAGAAATAAGCAACTTCTCAGATAAGTTAAAGAATGCTCTTTCAGAGAAATATTATTTTAATAAGACAAAAGTGTCATCACATCTTATCTCAAAGGATTCTTCAGAGAAAATATGTTTTATGTTTTCAGATGGCAAGGTTGCGGAAGGAGTTTTAATATTGAATGATGATGGAAGGACAACAGCATGCATTTCGACTCAGTCTGGGTGTCCATTGAATTGCAAGTTTTGTGCAACGGGTAAGTTTGGTTATCATCGTAATTTGTTCTTTGAAGAAATTTTTGATCAGGTGTTTTTTTTAAACAAGTTGTCTTTAACAAAGCATAAAAGGAAATTGTCAAATATTGTTTTTATGGGAATGGGGGAACCACTATTAAACTATGATAATTTGATAAGAGCAATAGATATTATAATATCTCCAAAGTATTTGGGTTTTTGTGCGTCTCGTATAACTGTTTCTACGGTTGGTATTGTGGATAAGATTAAGCTATTGGCTGACTATAATAATAAAATAAACTTGGCTGTGTCACTTCATGCTACAGATAATATTAGCAGAAGCAGGATTATTCCTGTTAATGAAAAGCACAATATTGAAAAAATTATAGGAGCATTGAATTACTTTTATAATAAATCAGGAAATCTTAACACTATAGAATATATACTTTTTAAAGATTTTAACGACAGTCCACAGAAAGCTTCAGAGCTTGCAGAACTTGCGTTTAAATCACATTCAAAAATAAATATCATACAGTTTAATCCTGTGGAAAATACTCCATTCCAAAGATCCGAGAATAAAGCATTTAATATGTTTATAGAAGTTTTGAAAGATAAGCAAATTGTTTTTACGATAAGATACAGTAAGGGAGAAGATATAAATGCAGCATGCGGTCAACTTGCATCAAAAATCACAAAATAGAATAGTTTGTTATGTATGCAGATTAAGTATTTTGCAAATATTAATAGGAAATGGATAAATACAATAATTAAGATTATAATTGTATTAGTTTCTTTTTTATACATATACAAGCAATTATTTACAGACAATAAGCTAAATCTTGTATATAATCATTTGCAAAATGTACAATCAGTTTACGTTATAGAATTTATACTTTTTACAATCTTTTTGATGTTTGTAAATTGGTTTATAGAGGCTGTTAAATGGAGGTATCTTATACGTAAAGTAGAAAATATAACGATGCTAAAGTCAGTGTTTGCAGTGTTTGCAGGAGTTAGCATAAGTATTTTTACTCCTAATCGCATAGGAGAATACGGAGGTCGGATATTTGTATTAAGAGCAAAAGAGAGCAGGATAAAGGCAATATTGATAACCATATTAGGAAGTTTGAGTCAACAATTAATTACTATTATTGTTGCGGGATTTTTTATTCCATTCTTTGCTTACATTTATATGGATATTGATTTAAACATTTTAAAGATAGGCGTTTTGATAGATGTCATTGTTTTGTTTTGTTTGATTTATGCCTTCTTTAATATAAACAAAGTAAATAATTATTTGAAACGGTTCAGCTTGCTAATCAAGTATACATCTGTTTTTGAACGGTACTCCTTTAAAGAGTTGTTTAATGTTTTGATTCTATCGTTAATAAGATACGGGATTTTTATTTTTCAATATTACATAGTTCTCGTGTTTTTCGGATTGAATATTTCAATAGTTGATTCATTAATGATGGTTTCTATTTTGTTTTTCATAATGTCAGTTATTCCAACTATTGCGCTTTTTGAAATAGGAGTGAAAGGCTCTGTTGCTTTATTTATATTCAGTTATAGCTTTACGGATATTGATTCAATAGCCAAGTCTGCGATTATATTTTCCACAGTTTTTATATGGATTATAAATCTAGCAATTCCAGCTATTATGGGATGGTTGACATTGCTAAGTTTTAATTTTATAACTAATTCTAAAGCTCTATCTAAATGATAATAATAACCACAATCTGTCTGTTTGTAATTCTTTTTTATGCAGCAGTAATTGGGTATTATGTTTATGCATGGGAAAAAGAACCTGATTTTAAGTGCCTTGATGAAGCAGAATGTGGCAACTTTGTGTCAATAATTATTCCAGTGAAAAATGAGCCAGAAAACATTATTGTATGTTTAAATAGTATCGCTAGTCAGGACTATAATCATTCAAAATATGAAGTGATAATCGTGGATGATAATTCAGATGATAATAGCTATATTAATGAAATACGCAATATTAATAATAATTTGCAAATCAAATATATTCAACTTGCAGACCTCAACCTTAAAGGAAAGAAAAGTGCTATAAACGTAGCCGTTAATCAATCTAAAGGAAATCTAATAATAACAACAGACAGCGACTGCACTTATTCATCGAAATGGCTAAGCACATTAGTTTGTTTTTACAATAGGTATAAGCCAAAATTTATTGCAGCACCAGTTATTGCTAAAGGGAATAGTAGTTTTTTGTCCTATTTTCAATCAATAGAGATGAGCGGGTTGATGCTAATTACAGGAGCTTCGTTTTTTTCAAAGCGACCCATAATGTGTAGTGGAGCCAATATAATGTATGATAAGCAAGTTTTTATTGAGTTAAATCCTTATTGTGACAATATTTCAATTCCATCAGGAGATGATTATTTTTTAATGCAATCAGTATTAAACGCATATCCAAACGATTTGATGTTTGTGAAGAGTCCTGAGGTAATAGTTATTACAAATAGTGTCAGTTCTGGAAATTCGTTTATAAAGCAACGCATGCGTTGGGTTTCCAAAAATTACAATAATATATATTCTCTAAGCTTTTTAATAGGTCTTATTGTATTCCTAACAAACTTTCAAATATTAACTCTGTCGTTTGCTTCTGCTTCTTTCAATCATTCTATAATTTCTTTATTTTTATTTACATTTATTGTTAAGATTTTTATTGATTACAAGCTATTGAAAACATCAAGCAAATACTTCAATATACAATGTCATTCCTTTCTAAAGCTTTCTTTATTCAATATTTTCTATGTTGTAATGACTGCAATAGTGTCTATATTTGTAAAAGTTAAATGGCGATAGGAATAAAGTAGTTTAGGTATTAATTTTGATAAACCCTTTCACTCTTATAATTTTATTGATAAAGATAGAGAAATGCTTGTTCCAACTTCAATTCTATTGATTACACTGTCTGTTCCTTCTGTGTATTTTTTATCTTGATTGTCATCTTGGTAGAATATATAGTCATTTTTAAGAATGTCAGATATATTTAACTTTACTTCACCTTTTTGCTTAAATACTTTTTTGCTTATTTGGAAGTCTACTAGATTTCTTGGGTTTTCGTATATATTAGGATAACCAGATGAACCTACTTCACTAATACGTTTGCCAATTTTATTGTATAATAAGCTTGAACTAAAATTATGTTTTTTGTTTGTATATTCAATACCACAATTAATTATGTATGGAGATTGTCCTTGTAATGGACGTTTTTCTACTTCATTTTGATTAGCGTTTTTAAGTGTTACTTTTGATGAAATATAAGCAAAGTTAGAGAACAAAGTAAAATCATCCATATTCACATTTAGAAGTTTTCCTAAGAAGTCCATGTTTTTTCTAAATTCTAACTCTGCTCCTATGTTGTTAGCGTAATCAGCATTAGTGTATGTACGAAAACTTGTTCCAGAGCCTCTGAAATATATTTGCTCAATAGGTTTGTCAAATCTTTTGTAAAATATGCTAGTAGAAAATACTTGTCCATTTTTAGGGAATATTTCAAAACGGAAGTCGGCGTTATAAACGTTTGTTCTGTATAGGGTAGGTTCTCCTGTTAAAACAGAGCTAGTATTAAAATCATAGAATGCAAAAGGAGCTATTTCTCTGAACTCAGGTCTTGATATTGTTTTTGACACGGATATTCTAATATTACTTTTGTCTGTTAATCCATAAGTAAAATTGCATGAAGGAAGTATGTCAACATAGTTTGTGTCAATATTAATCTTTTCATTTGAATAATTAAAAGAATTCAACTGTTGAGTAAAGTCTTCTATACGAACACCCCATCCCATTCTAACTTTGTTAAATTTATTTTCGAACATTAGATAGCCTGCGTGTAGTTCTGTTGAAGCATTATATTTATCTGATTTGTTCGTTATTTCATCCAATACAAATCCTTTTGAGCCAATATTATAATTGTTAAATATTTGGTATGGATCTAATTCGCACAATTCATTATTGAAATACATTGGATTGTATATTTTCATACCCATTACCCTTGCTCCAAAATCTCTGAAACGATTTTGGAAACTATAACCAATCTTAATATTTTGTTTTTCTTCAAATAATTTAAATGGCATTTGATAATCAGCATTGAAGTTATATAATTTTTCTTCTAATTCGGAGTAAAACCTTCCTCCATAAGATGGAGATGGTGTGTAAGGAACATAAGCTGTCATTGCGGTATCATCAGCGTCATCAATATTTTTATAATAGTATAGTTTTCTGAAATTAGGAATATTTCTTTTTGTGTAAGTACGACCTGCTGACCATTTCAATTTAGATTTATTAGCTTCAATAAAATGTTCACCTCCTAATTGAGTTGAGAACAATTGAGTTGAAGTGTATTGAAGAGCATAACGTTTTACTTCTTGGTTTTGCTCCATATTGACTCCATTTCTTATTATTGTTTGGTCTTCAGCATTATTGTTAAAAGTATTATTTAAAGAAATTTTATTTTTGTCATTTAATTTTATTCCAGCATTAAAAATTGCCCCAATCAATATACTGCTTTTATATACAGTGTCATTATACTTATACAATTGTCTTGTGGTATTTGCATCAAAATCATTATCATAATCACTTCTAACACTATTTTGTATTTTAGATGAATTATTATACGTTAAGAGGAAAATACCTCCCATGTCTTTTTTGAATACTTTGTTTTTCCATCCTGTTGACAAGGAATAGCTTTGACTAGGTAAAACGCCTCTTTTTCTCTTGTAAATATACCAATCATTAGCAAATAGCTTTGTGTATTCTGCTTTTTGACTATTATCTGCCTTTTGAAAATCGTCAGATTCAGGTATTCCCAATGGCAATTTACGAGTGCCATCATCAAATCCTAAAAAATCTGTTTTTCCGCCTTTGTATTTATAAAAATCATTAAATGTTGAAGTAGAATGATAGCTAGTCCCTATAGAAAAATTAAAGAAATTTTCCTCAGGAATATCTTTGGTGTTTAGCATAATTATACCTCCTGAAAATTCGCCAGGTAAATCAGGTGAAGCCGTTTTGGTAACCATCATATTGTCGAGTAATGCAGATGGGAACATGTCAAAAGAGAATGCTTTACGATCAGGTTCTGTGCTTGGTAATAAGCTCCCATTAAGCATAGCTATATTATATCTATCATTTAATCCTCTTATAACAACAAATTTATTATTCTGAATAGATGTGCCACTTATACGTTTCAAAACATCACCTGTGCTTTTATCTGATGATTTTTTAATAGATTCAGCGGAGATACCATCTGATATGGCAATATTATTCTTTTGAATATTTAATACAGAATTTATGCTTTCTTTCTGCATTTTAGCTGTAACAACAATTTCGCCTAATTCACTAAATGACTCCGATAAAGTTACATTCATATTTACTGTTTGTCCAGACTCTACTTTTAGATGTTCTATAGTTTTTGTTGCATAAGAAATAAATCTATACGTAATATTATATGTTCCTGGTGGAATATTTCTTAATTCATATCTTCCTTCAATATCTGTTGCAGTTGAGTATTTCTTATCTCCAACAATAATAGTAACCCCAATCAATGTTTCATTTGTTTTCTCATCTATAACTTGACCTACAATTTTCCCATCCTTTACGGTTTTGTTTAAGTCATTAGATGTATGTCCAATATTATTTGCTTGCAAGCTACTTCCTTGTGCATAAATTAATGATAAGGAAATAATATTTAGAATAAATAAAATAAGTAGTTTTTTTAAAATACACATAAGCACTGTTTTAAATTTAATTTAACAATGCAAAATAACAATCCTAATATTAAGCTAATGTAAATAGCAGTTTAATATTACTTAAATAAATTGTTAAGGTAATGTTAAATAATAACGGTGGTTCTAGAGAAACTTATTGTTTGCTAAAGCTTTTGGGAATTACTTCATCATTCGAAAAAGACTTAACTCTATTTTGTCAAACATTTTATCAGTCAATATCCTTTTTAGAAACAAAATAGGATGTGCGCCAGAACCAGCAATATATCTTGTTTTTGGATTGTTTGAATTAATTGCTTTTACTATTACTTTTGCTATTACAATTGGTTTTGAACCCATATTATCGGCATTTGATAACATCTTAGCATGTTTGTTTACTAGGTCTTTATAAGCCGTATGTCCAGAAACTTTAATTAAGTTTTCACGAGCTATATTGTTCCATTCTGTTTTAATCAATCCAGGTTGAATAACAACTACATTTATACCAAACTGCTTTAATTCCATTCTCAAGCAATCACTTAATCCCTCTACAGCATATTTGCTAGAATGATACCATGTCCCATGTGGTTCTCCAAAGTTTCCTGCAATTGATGATATATTTATTATTTTTCCTGATTTTTGTTCCCTCATGTAAGGAATGATTAATTGTGTTAATCTAGCTAATCCAAAAACATTTACTTCAAATTGATATTTTGCTTCTGTCATAGGCACATCTTCCAATGCTCCATAAGAGCCATAGCCTGCATTATTAACTAAAATATCTATACGTTTTTCATTGTCAATTATTTCATGAACCCCTTTAACCATCGAGGCATCTTCTGTAACATCCATTTGCAATAAGTGTACGCCTGCTTCCTTTAGATCTTGCATTTTATCTAATCTTCGTGCGGCCCCATATACAATAAAACCTTGCTTAATTAATAGTAAGGCAGTCTCTTTTCCTATTCCAGATGAAGCTCCAGTTATTAATACTACTTTTTTCATAATTTAATTAATAGTTGCATTATTACGTACTTTAAAAAAAAGAATAGCATAATATTATGCTAAATAATATACAAAAATAACAATTTTTATATATTTATTGAAGCAATTTTTGCAATTTTATATTTCAAAAATTTAGTACATAGCAGTTAAAGCATTGTAATATTATTTTTTACTAAATTTTAATTTTTTAATTTTAATTTTTATGAAATATATACCACTTTAAACCAAATGCAAATAATTTTTTTTTATATTGTTAATATAAAAAGTGTATTTTTGCCTTATTAAAACATAAGTTTATAATACTTAAATAATAGTAATTACTTAATAAAAATAAGATTTTTAGCTATGAAAAGAATGATTTTATTAATGCTAGTTTTTGTTAATGTTTATAGTTATTCTCAAAATTTAGAAGATTTTTATAAAAGAAGAGATTTAGGCTTTACTATTGTTTCTTCAACATTTAATAGTTCTTCGTCAGCATATAAATCAATGCAAATAAAAAATCCAAGTGAAACATATAAAAATAAATTTTCCGAATTTTCATTGCCTCTTTTATTGCTTGATTTGCCAGAAGCTGTAAATAAAAAACAGTGGGGATTTCATTATCAAGCAAGAGTATTAATTTACTCTGATTTATGGGGAGTCATATTAAAAGGTAAGGAAGCCCCAAAAGATAATTTTCTTACAAGTTGGATGAATATGCGTTTAGGGTTAAATTTCTATGCTAAAGATAAAATTGTTGTACGAGGTGGTATTGGCGGTGGTGTATGGGCTTTTACTTCTCTTGGATCTGTATATGACCCTAATCTATATCCAGAAAATAAATATAAAGACATTTTATTTACTTATGGACCTTATGTTGGCGTTGATTATGCAATTACAAATTGGTTGGCTGTTAGAGCAATTGGAGAATTAAATGTTGGAACTGTTTTAAATTCAAATGGAGATGGAAAACAAAAGTATAAATCGCCTACAATTTATGTAATGAATCTTGAACTGTTTACTAAATATGGATTCTTTATAGGTCTTGATAAATATGCAATGCCTAAAGTAAAAGATTATATTTATGATAATGCAACCGATAAAATGAAAGAAGTTGGAAGTAGTTTTAAATACTCAAGAACTGATTTTGTTTTAGGTTGGAAATTAAATTTATGGTAATGTGTTAATAACTAAAACTGAAAAAATATGAAAAAACAATTTTTATCCCTCTTAATTATGGGAGTGTTTGTGGCAGATATTTCTGCTCAATCATTTACTAATAAAATAACGGTTCCTATCCCTAAAGAATTGCAAAAAGGAACTATTGTTTCTGCCAAGAAAACAGATAACAATCAATTTGAAATAGTCCTATCAAGTAAACCAAAAAAGGAAATGGTTTTCAAACAATATATTTTTGATCAGGATTTAAATAAAGTAGAAGAAAATGATATAACTTTCGAAACATTTAAAACAAAAAACAAGCATACTGAATTAGAAGGGACTAAAGATTTACCTAGATTTGTTCAAGTAAACAAAACTATGCTTTTTCAAGAGTTGAAAATAGAAAAAGGGTATTTACAACGAACATATAACTCTTTTTCTGATCGTCCAGACTTAAACTATCATTCTGATAAATTAGTTATAGAAGAGAAAATGACAGTAAAGAGCGATGATGAGCGTAAATTAGTACCTATCTTAACAATGTATGTTGATGATGAGCCAATCACGCCTCGAAGTTTGGGATATAATGAGCCAGGGTATTATGCAAAGGGGGACCTTGTCGTATTATGTGAAGTATTTCCTAAACTTTTTGTAAAAGAAGAAAAACAACCAGGTATGGGTGTTGGATGTGCTGGTATATCTTTAGCTTATTGTGCTGTTAGATTTAATGCAGAAAATTTAAATACCATAAAAAAGGTTCTTATCCCATTTGACTATGTGCAAAAAACGGAAGTTAAAAAAGAAATTCAAGGAAAAAGAATACTATTGATAACTAAAGACTATCCAGGTAAAGCTCCAGTAAGTATGGGTATTGATAAATACTATAATACAGGTTCAAAAAGGAGAACAGTTACAATTGTAAATAAAGAAGGTACAGTAGAAGCTCAATATAACTTTGATGGTTTGGAAGATATGGAAGTATGGGATGTAGAAGAAGCAGAATCAGGTAACATATATATCACAGGGAAAATAAATCAAAAGAAAAACACATCATTCTTTGTTGCTAAGTTGGTTAATAAACAATTAGAGTATATAACACAAACTACTACTGAAGAGCTAAAAACAAATATTTCTAAACCAGCTTCCGACAAGAAGTTTATAACATTTGATGAAAATCTAAAAAATCATTCTTGTGTTTATAAAGGATTATTTGAATTAGCAAATGGACATGTATTATTCGTTTATCAACAAAAAGACGGAGAAAAACGAACAAATCTACATTATTTACAATTTGACCAAACTGGCAAACTCTTTAAAGAATACACTAATGCTTTAGCTGAAGATTTCACTGCACAATATACTCGTCCTACTGGTAATGCTCATATTAATATGAATATTAATATAAATCAAGATAATACATTTTCAATACTAATACAGGAAGAAGTAGAAGGTAAAGGGAAATATATGCGTGTGGCTAAGGTAAATTTCATGACAGGAGAATTTGGAGAATTTATTTCATCTGGACAACCAACTGATGGTGATAAAAATAAATACTTTTTAGATAAGCAATATCCAATGCTTATTAATTCAAATAATGAAGTAATTTTAGTTGGGAAAAGTGATAAAAGGGATGCTTTATGGTTAACTAAACTAAAAGTTGACTAAATAAAAACTAACAAATAACAATAATATTCACACTTATATCAAGTGCTTATTGTTTAATAAATTTTAGAGTTTTATTTTCTATTTTTATGAAATAGATTCCACTTTCCAGATGCTTTATATCTAATTGCAGATTGTCAATCAATTGTTCTTTCATTATTAATTTGCCATAG
>MEOD01000101.1:0-5966 GCA_001768555.1 Bacteroidetes bacterium GWF2_29_10 | reverse complement strand
TTGTTATGTTTAAAATATCATTTGCTGGATTAGGGAAGATATTAATTGATAATTGATAATTGAGAATTGAGAATTTTTCGATAGCATCAGCAGTTTTAATGAGAACACTGACAGAACAAGAGTCATAACAGCCATATTGGTCTGAAACAGTTAATTTGTAAGTAGTGTTTTCTGCGGGCTTCACAGTAATGCTTTGCTCTATGCTTCTATTATGACTCCATTTGTAGTTGTAGTTATTGCCAGAATTAGCTGTTAGGGTAATCTCTTCCCCTATTTTTATTGTAGTATCTTGTCCTGCATAAGCAAATAATGTAGAGTATATAAGACTTACTTCGTTGGTTATCACAGGGTCGTTAAAGTCGAAAAAGATGCCTACTTTATTGCGTACTTCTGTACATTCAGCAATAGTGTCTTGCAATCTTATTGAGAAGGAAACGAAGCCATGACTTAATTTTTCATTTACATTGCTGTCAGGCAACATTATATCATAGAAAAAGAATTTGAGTACTCCGTTGCTGTCCAATAATGTAACTACATCGTGGCTTGATGCTAATACATCTATTGATGAATAATCATGCAGTTTGCTTAGTGTATCAGCTATCCAAATATCGAATGCGGTGTCATTGCCTGTATTTTGGAAGCGTATAGTATAACGGACTGTTTTGTCATTACCCACATATTTTTTATTAGAATTCATTCCTGCCCATTGTGCCTGCTTGTCGTTAGGGTCGTAAGAAGCTATAACCATTGGAGTCAATGTGTCGCAGTTATTGTTTGTATTCATACGTTTCATTTCCAACTCTCCAAAATAGTTATTTTGCGAGCAGGCATAAGTAAATACCTTTTGTCCAGTTGCACCTACTTTAACAGTAAAAGACAATGTATATTTGCGAGAATCATTAATGTTTATAGTATCTGTATCAAAACTTATTAAGCCTCCATTTATGTTAAGGTTTTCACAATTATCGCAAGATTCAAAAGTTAATATATTAGGATTAAAGGTATATTCTACGGTGGTTTTGCCCTCTACAGTGCCTTTATTTTTAACATTTACGTAATGATTAACTGGGCGACCATTGCGGTGTATATCAGAAAAAATCGTTATTTCAAAATCTCTAAATAATCTATTTGCTTTTATGCCGAATATAATGTCACGACTAATGCTGCCTGTATCATCATAGTTTATATTAAAAACAGACTGTGGCGTAGTTAACTCCCAAATACTATTTGAGTCTAATTCTAAAGACACTTCGCAATTAGTTTTTAATGGATTAGAAATAAACTTTCCATAATTATCCGTTACGGCATATCCGCCTGGAGATATTTTTATTTTTATGCCTTTAAATCCTTTTTCAAAATAATCCCAAACTTGATTTTGGTTAATATCATAAAACACCTGCCCGTCAACAGAGCAGTTATTGATTACCTTTATATAAACACTATCTATGTCGTAATAGCAATTAATGGTATCTGTAACAGTAACATAGTAATAACCAGACTTTTCCGCCAAAAACTCTATACTTTGAGAAGTACTCCCGTTTGACCATTGATAAGTATGCCCGCCATCTACATTCAAATCAAAAGGTATATTTTTACAGAATATCTTATTTTGAGTTATTTTCATATCCTTTATTTTTGCTCTGTCATTCTTTACGGTTACAAGAACGGAATCAGTAAAATCCTGTCCGTTTTGATAATATCCTGTAACATAATATTTAGTACTAACTGAAGGTCTTACTATTATATTATTAGTTGTATCGCCATTGCTCCATTTATAAGTATTTGCCCCATCTGCATATAATGATACAGATTGGCCCCTACATATAGTTTTATTATCACTTATTTCAAGGATGGCAAAAACATTACTTGGATATATCCATAGAACTGTATAATCATTTATACAATTTTTATGCACATATACAGGAATACTTTTAGAAACACCAAAACTATAGCCTCTTAATTTGGGAGGATATAAAGCATAACAAATTATTTGTTTTAAATTTGAACAATTATCAAGAATATTATATCCAATTGATGTAATCGAATTTCCTATAGTTAGTTTGTTTAATTTATAACAACTTTGAAAAGCATAATTCCCAATTGATATAACAGAATTAGGAATGTTAATCGAAGTTAAACTACGGCAATAATAAAAAGCATAATCTCCAATTGAAGTAACCGAATTAGGTATAATTGAATTAAATTTTTGACAACTATAAAAAGCATAATTTCCAATTGTTGTAACAGAATTAGGTATAATGGAATTAAATTTTTGGCAATTATAAAAAGCATAATTTCCAATTGTTGTAACAGAATTAGGTATTGTTATAGAAGTTTTAGTTGTGGGACATTTTATTAAAATTTTTATATTTTTATCATACAATACGCCGTCTACTGATGCATAATTAGGATTATCAACAGCTACATTAATTTCTTTTAAGACATCACATTTATAAAAAGCATATTCTTCTATTAATAAAGCTGAATTTGATATATTAATTGAAATTAAACTGGAACACCTAAGAAAAGCGTAATCTTTAATGATTGTAACAGAATTAGGAATTGTTATAGATGTTAAACTTACACAATTACAAAAAGCACAATCTCCAATTTCTGTAACCGCATAATCTGTATCATTATAAGTTACTTGCGAAGGTATGACAATATCTCCTTCATATAGAGGTGTTTTTGCTATTACCTCTACAGTATTTGGAGAAGTTACAATATAATTGATTCCACCGATTTCAAAAGTTTGGGCAATTAATGTACTTATTGCTATAAAAGCAATGAATAAAATGGAAATAAGTTTTTTCATATGACATTATATTTTTTAAAATTCTATTTTATCAAAGAACAAATATAATAATTGTTTTTTAATTTTTATCATTTTTTTCAAAGACATTAATATAGTTTTGGGCTGATGTTTAGACACTCGCCCTTAATGGGAAAAGGGCAAGGGCAAGCCTTGCCCCTAAGTTGTTTTATTGTTTAATAAATTTTAGAATTTGGTTTTCTATTTTTATGAAATAGATTCCACTTTCCAGATGTTTTATATCTAATTGTAGATTGTTAATTTAATGGTTAATTGTAACATAATGTGGGAAATAATAAAATTTATCTGACAACAGCATAAAAAGATAATAAGCCCTATAAAATTCTTTAAAACATTGAAAGCCTTGACTTATAAAAGTTGGACGGTATTCAAAGAAGGTTGTAATTCTTTAGCTGAATTTATTATGCAACGTCATGACATGAGTGTAAAAAATCATATACTGTAGAAACGAAATGTACAATTGTCTGCAGTTGAAATACAGATGATATTTGCATAAAACAAAATTTACATTGAGTGCTTTTTTATCATTTATTACAAAAACAAGAGTTATGTAATAAAATATTAAAAAAAACTTGCATATTTGTTTGTAATTCAAATAAATAGTAGTATTTTTGTGCCATAATTAAAAAGTTCTTTGATATGAAACAATTTTAAAATTTAAACCCTACTTCAAAATGTGGGGTTAAACAGATGATGTTTTATATAATAAATAATTTCCCCTTGAAAAATATTTAAAACTTGCCACGTTAGAAATGAAATTATCTAAGTTGTTGGTTTTAAATAATAATTCTAATTAATTTAATGTTTTCGAAAACAAGGTGTAACTCGAACTAAATCAATTTAATACAAGATTAGATTGACGGCGATAACTTTAAAGGTACTCTAAATGGTTATATGGTATTGATTTTTAATTAATTATATAACAAGTTGATTTTTAGTACGAAAATTCTATTACTGTACATGAAAGGTACATGAAAGGTACTATAACAGTACATAAAAGGTACTACAAAGATGTCTCGTCCTAAAATAGGTTTACAAAAAAAAATAGAATTAAGAAAAAAGACTGTAAACTTATTTTAGGATTATCTAAATATAAACGAGTGTTAGATGATTTTCACACTTACATACAATGTTTACTGTTAGTATTTTAATTAAAAAATATGTTGGAAACGAAAAAATAATTCTAAAAAAATAGTCTTTTTAGATATTTTACAGGAAGGTTTAACGATAGATTTAAATAATTAGTCTAGTTTGTATTTTAGGTTTTCTTTAGCTATTAATTTTTTATTGTAGACTCTTTTGAATTCGAGATTTGTGTTTCCAAAATTTATTAATAATCCATCAGCTATGTTGTAGGCTTCGAGATAACTAATTGCCTGAATTCTGTGTATATCTTCTATTTTATCAATACATTTCAATTCAATCATTAAACTTTCTGCTACAAAAAAGTCTAACTGCCAAGTTCCAATTTGTTCTTCTCTGTAAAAAATTGGCATTTCCAATTCTTTTTGAAAAGCAATTCCTTCAAAATCCAGCTCAATGGCTAAAGCTTTTATATAAATATTTTTCTGGAATCCATTGCCAAGAGTAGAATAAACTTTCATTGCGCATCCAATAACTTTGTGTGTTAGTTTGTCAATATCATTTTCATAAATTGCGTTCATCTTTGATTTTTTATTAATATAGTTCTAATTAAAAAAAGGTTATACTTGAGTTTTGAATGAAAAAAATCTCTAATCTTTCTGTTCTTTATGAATACAAATATAGCATTATTTTTTTTAATTGACACACTTTAATGGTATATTTTTCAATAATTATCAAACAATAAAGATAATACAAACAAAATCAATCCACTATAAAATAAACTAGACTTCAATGCTCTAAATATACTACATAAAAAAACGCAATATATTGTTTTTAAAACTTTTACACATTGTATTGATTATTAATATTTTACTAAAAAGTAGGTTGATGTAACTTTAAGGTGAAGTAAAGGTGAAGTAAAGGCGAAGTAAAGGCGAAGTAATAGCATGTATAACAATAATAATAAATCAATTACATATAACGCTAATTGCCAGACATTTATCTATAATTTAACAAAAGACACGAAAATACATTACAATACATTTAATATTTTGTTGATAAAAATTATTAGCAAACAATATTAATAAAAATGATTTTGCAAATAAGTTGACTAGAATTGGTTATTAAGTTTGAGGTAATACTAGATTTTACAAAACCTTCTTGATAATTTGAGTTTAACAACACGCAAACAACAATTGATAATATTAAATATATCTAAATAGCTATGAGAAAAAATCAGTCGGGTAGTTATATTGAATTTTTATTTTATTTTTGTACGAATTTTTATTCTCTTTGAGCAAAGTTTTTTAAGTATTAATGAAAAAAAAGGCAATAATATTTCTTCTATTTTTGATAATTTTATATATTTCAAGTTTTATTGGAGTATCTTTTATTGGATCACATTATACATTAGATGGAGAAATTGATAATTATTTATTTAATGTTTTTATTTTTCTATCAAGACTTTTTCTATTTATATTAATTATTACTATTTTCTTTTATTACAATATAAAAGCAAGAAATTTTATATTTAATAGATACATTGAGAAAGATGCATCAGATAAGTATCCTCATAGTTTGCTTTCGACAGCTATTATAGGGAGAGTGTCTTTGCTATTTTTCATTGGATTGTTTGTTTTTTATATACTAGAGGTATCAAGCAGATTTTTGATGCCAAATATTTCATCGTTTGAGATAGGTTATAATATTAGCTCAGTAAGAAAGCCTTTTCCTTATGTTATGTTTAAGGGAAGAGAAAATGCAGGAGTTACGAGAGGTGATATTAATTTAGAAAATATGAATGAGAATGGTTATCGAGGTCCTGCACCGACAAAGATTAAACCCCAAGGAGAGGTACGAATATTTGTTTTAGGAGGTTCTACTGTTTGGAACGGTTATCCAACGATACCAGAAGTTATAGAAGGGAATTTTCGACGTTCTAATCACGGTAATGTTAAGGTTTTTAATTATGGAGTAATGGCATCGAACTCGGGGATGGAATTGGCCAGATTGGTTTATGAAATAGTGGATTACGAGCCCGATATTGTTA
>MEOD01000100.1 GCA_001768555.1 Bacteroidetes bacterium GWF2_29_10 | reverse complement strand
AATTCTAATTCATTTAATGTTCGCAAAATAAGACGTAATGCAAACAAAATCAATTTAATACAAGCTTAGCTTGACGGCTATGCCCTTAATGTACCCCAAATTTATTAAATCACTAAATAATTGATTATCAATACTAATAATTTATTGCTAAATAATAGATAATTGCAATACATCTGTAGGGGCAATCCTATGTGATTGCCCACATTATATCCAAAATGCACGTACAGATGCGATTAATTGCGTCTCTATTAATACACAAAACAATTGCCCTAATTACATCTGTATTTGCAATCCATTGCTCACATTATTACCCATGTACGGGCGTATTGAATACGCCCACATTTGCCCTTCCCTTCAATATCATTCCAAATCCCGTTAGGGATGAAATTATAATAAACACCTGCTTTAGCGTTTGTCAATGTATAATCCCCCACATCCAAGCCAAGAAATGGCGACCTTTTGGTGAATATTTGTAGTGTATTTTAAATGAATATTAACAATATAATAGATTTTTTTGCAAGATTAGTACAAATATTTTTAATAAAACATTACATGTTTTATTCGTTGTATTATTTTTTTCCTATTTTTGTAAAATAACTAAATTACTATTTGATGATTTATAAAAAAGATATTATACACCTAAAAACACAAAAAAAAATGCATATATAAATAAGTTAACGTTTATGCTAAATGACGGAATATGATATTTAAAAAACGAATTAAATAATAAAAATATATGGAACAAACGCAATCATTAAAACAATTAATTCTTGACATAGATGATGAAAAGATCTTTCTTCCCGAATTTCAAAGAGATTTTGTTTGGGAAATTTCAAAAACTTATGACTTATTTGATTCATTAGTAAAAGATATTTTTATTGGTGCAATAATATATGGCATTCCTTCTTTTGATATTGCAATTAGGCAAATTGATAATCGTAAAAAAATATCAAAAGGAAAAAAAAGACCAGCACTTGAAATAAAAACAATAACAAAAAAAGAGATTGAAAATAAAAATAAAATAGGAGAAAATTTTAGATTAGTCTTGGATGGTCAACAAAGGACTACTTCTATTTACAGGGCGTTAAAAGGAACGGATGAAGTTTGGTTTATTGCTAAAAATGAAGATGAAATTCAAGATTCTTCATTTGAAGATGCTAAACTTGAAGATTTGCTTCAAGAAATTTCCGGGGAACAAGATGCAGAAAGAATTTCAATAAAACTTTGTGATGTATGGGATATAGAAATGAATGATTATGAAGAAGAAGAAATTAAAAATAAGTTTTTCTTTCAAACTGCATACTATAAAGCCTATTGTAATGATAATGATTTTGATCCTAAATTTGAATTCAAAAAATATAGAAACCTTAGAAAAAAAATCGCTTATCTTTTTAATTCTGAAAAGCTTTTATCGTACTATTTGCTAGACATGAATCTTGAAAAATTTGTAGTGTTTTTTGAAAGAAGCAACACACGAGGTGTTCAACTTAATTTTATAGACATTTTAGCTGCTAAATTATATACTGGGAATTTTAATCTTAAGGAAAAAATTAAAATATTTGAACAGCAAAACCCAAATTATAGTTTAATTCCTGAATTAATAGTTCGTTCTATTGCTTATATAAAAAGCTCTCCGAAAGAAATTAATAGAAACTACATTTTAACATCACTTAATGCTGATGATTTCAAAGAATGGTGGGATAAATTATGTAACTGGTATAAAATTACTCTTGACTACCTTTATGAAAACAATTTTATTATTTCTCAAGATTGGATGCCATATGATAATATGGTTGTACCATTGATGATTTTTTTAAAAGAAATTGGAGGTGACTTTCATCAAATGAACTCAAAACAAAAGAAATTTATTGAGTATTGGTACTGGAATTCAGTATTTTCGTTACGTTACTCAGGTTCATCTAACGAAAAAATAATTGAAGATTCAAATGTTTTAGTGCAAATTGCTAAAGATAAAAAAATCAACTCAATAAGTTTTTTCAACAAACTGTCCAAAATACAGATTCTTGAAGCAGAAGACATTCATTCATTTAACAAAAAAGCAAACGCTGTATACAAAGGAGTGCTAAACCTAATTAATTTTGAAAAAGAAGGGCTACTTAATTGGAATAACGATGCAAAACTTTCACTTAATTCTGTATTAGAAGACCATCATATTTTTCCTAAAAATTACCTTCAAAATTCATTAATAAGTGATGCAGAAAAGGATTTAATTGATTGTGTTGCTAATAGAACTCTTGTTCCCAAAATTCAAAATATTAAAATAAGTGATCAAAAGCCATCAGAATATTTAGCTAAAATAAAAGAAGTAAACACAGAAATTGGAAAATCTTTAGAAAATCATTTAATACCAAAAGAATTATTAAATGGAGAATATGATAAAGAGTTTAATATTTTTTTGGAATTTAGAGAAAGTTTAATTTTTGACATCATAAAAAAAATCATAATTTCCCCAAAGGAAAAAATAAAAGAAGATTTTTATGAAGAAATTAATTATGACGAAACTTCCAATATTGAGGTGTTTTGCTCGTATAAGAACAACAAAGCAACAGCTACTTTTAATCCTTCCACATCAAAAATATTTTATAAAGGCAAGTTATATGATAGCCCAAGCGCAGCAGCACAAGCTGTAAAAATTGACAATGGCGCACCTGAAAATATAACTGAAAATGGTTGGACCTTTTGGAAATTTATTAATGAAAGTGGGATTGAAAAAAAAATAGATGAACTTCGAAAACGGTAAACAATGTTAAAATTAATGCAAAAGTACAAAACGTTAACATATGCTTTTTTATTAGTGGCTGAGCAACAATGATTAGTATGTTACAGTCGTGCAATTTGAAACCTTAGTCCTTCTAATAAAACTGCATTTTACTTAGTGTATAAACTAAAAAGTTATTAAAAAAATTAGTACAAATATTTTTAATAAAACATTACTTGTTTTATTCGTTGTTTTATTTTTTTATTTATTTTTACAAATTAATTACGCATATTAAATAGTTACTAAACTAAAAAAAATACCATGAGCAAATCAAGCTAATTTATGCAACATATACTCCGAAATGGATGTATTATTAAACAAATATATAAGTTCCCACCAAATGTAAAAGACAGAAAATAGACATAAATTAAAAAGTAAAGCATTATGAAAGGACCGAAAAAAAATAATATATACAAGACAAGAAGCCTACAATCATTGTTGACTTTTCTGTATTTTTTATTTTCCTCAACGCTCATTTTTTTTAATTCAATTATAGCCAAGCGCACATTTGCAATACGCAAAAGCAAATCTACAAACCCAAACTTGAAAAAGAACCAATTTACCATCACACTGAAAAAAAGTCGTGAACTTAAAAACAAAAATTTTGCATATTTTGGCAAACTATAAAACATTACTCAATTTTTATGGATTTTAAACCAAGCATAAACGAAAAATTCTTAGACCTCTTTTATAAAGAGATTGAATGTGACGTGCCTGATACTAATTCAAAGCTAAATCTGCACATTCTTAAAATTGAGAATAACCAGTTTTGTTATGATGAGTTAATAAAGCAGTTGGGAAACCACATGATTCCTTTTGCCTTATCGAAAAAAGAAATCAAAGAATTTGAAAAAGACCAACGATATTATGAACTAGTAGAAAAAGCGGCATCAAAATTCAGGGATGCAAAAGTAAATGATGGTGAAGCAGGTGAATTGCTCCTGTTTTGTTTTCTTGAATCGCATTTGAAAGCTCCTAAAATCCTGACTAAACTTGAAATCAAACTTTCGTCAAACGATTATGCCAAAGGTTCAGACGGTATTCACCTACTTGAATTAACGCCTAAAAATTACCAACTGATTTTTGGAGAATCTAAACTCGAACAAAGTTTGACAACATCAATTTCCCATGCCTTTAAATCAATCCACGATTTTTTAACAAGGGAAAAGAATAACATCCATGATGAAATTGGCTTAATCAATTCGCAATTGTGCAAAGAAGCTTTTGATGAAGATTTATACGCGTTTTTGAAATCGGTTATCATGCCAAAGGCAAGCGATACCAATCCAATTGTAAAGAACAATGCTTTTGCCATATTCGCAGGATTTGAAATAAACCCAACGGATGAAGAAAAGCGATTGAGTAACGATAAATTTCTGGCTTTAATCAAGTCACAAATTAAAGCCGAAGTAGAAAATAAAATGAGTCACATCAAAAAGAAGATTGAAGAATACAAGTTATTCAGTTACACTTTTTACGTTTATGTTTTTCCATTCATGAAACTGGATGAAACACGAAAAGAAATAATAAAGAAAATAACACGCTCTGAATAATGATAGAACATTTAGCCAATGATGTTTTGCAAGATGAATACTTTATTACCTTAAATAATAAAGCAGCTAAACTATTGGCTAATAATTTATTTTCGGAAAATGGAAGAAGCATTAAACTAACTGAAAAAGAACTAAACGATACTTTACGTTTTGCCGATATTCTTTCCAATTCCAAAAATCCTAAAGCGAGAAACAAGGCTTACCAACTCATAACATTGCTTAACGAGGATTACAAAGCCAATCCGTATTATCAGACGTTCTCTCATTCCGTCTTGGCTAAACTGGGAAACTTTCCTGGAATTGAATTCTTGAAGAATGAAAACAATTCATCCGAATTACCATTTGACCGAGAACTTGAAAAGAAGGTCAAAGAATTTATTCAAGCTGTTCCTGATACCGATGATTTAATATTTACTGATTCTCAATTTGAGCTATACAAAAAAATAAGCGATTCAAAGCATTTTAGCTTTTCAGGCCCTACTTCAATGGGTAAATCTTTCATCATTAAGTCGTTTATCAGGAAAGTAGTTAGCAATAAACCACCTGAGAATATTGTCATCATGGTTCCTACCAGAGCTTTGATTAACCAGTTTTCCATAGACCTGAATAAAGAATTGAAAGATGTTTTGGAACATAACAATTACACCGTAATTACCAATTCCAATGTTTCAGAATTGCCAACTACAGAACAGCATTATTTATTTGTGCTAACACCTGAAAGGCTTTTGAGTTACCTGTCACAAAAAAAAAATCCTACTATTGCTTATTTGTTTGTAGATGAAGCCCATAAACTTGCCGCAGAAAAAGATACTCGGGCAGTGACAGCATATTCTGCTATTTCTAAGACATTAAGAAGAAACCCTAACCTGAATTTATATTTTTCTTCTCCAAATGTTTCAAATCCAGAAGTCTTTCTAAAACTCTTCAAGAAAGACGAAAAGATGTTTTTCAGAACAATAGAAACACCAGTCTCTCAAAATCTTTTCTTTATTGACTTGGTTGAAAAAAAAGTCACACATTACTTGGATAATGGTAACTATATGTTTGAACCCAATATCGTAACAAAAGCAGAAACAATTTATGATTTACTTTCTGTAATTGGTGGAGAAGATAGCAATATTGTGTATTGTAGTTCAAGATTTGATGCCGTTGATAAAGCCGCAAAGTTATTTGAGCAAAATCAGAATAAACAGATTGAAGTTTCCAAAAATGTAAAAAAAGTTATTCGACAAATTAAAGCATACATTCATAAGGATTACTACTTGGGTGATTTTCTTAATAGAGGAATTGGCTATCACTTTGGCAACCTACCCCAGATTATCAGAAATAAAGTTGAAGGACTTTTTAAGGAAAGAGCAATTAACTATGTGTTTTGCACGTCAACACTTCTGGAAGGAGTGAATTTGCCTGCCAAGAATGTTTTCATCCTAAATAACAAGAACGGAAGAAATACTTTTCAGCCAATAGACTTTTGGAATCTTGCAGGACGAGCAGGACGACTTAAACATGAATTGTCAGGCAATATCATTTGCCTCAAGGAAACGGATAAAGACTGGAAAAAACATGAAGACTTGTTAGAAGGTGATGCAGAAATCAAACTTAATCCTTCCGTTGATAACTACATTGACAAAAAGCTAAAGAAGATTGAGCAAATTCTAAATGAAAATCCAGACATAAAAGGGGAAACAGAAACAATGAAAGAAATATTGGAATACATAGCCAATATCATAAGCATTGACACTCTTGAAATTCAGCGAGCTAACTACAGCAGTGAGATAATAAAGAAACTGATTACAGACAACAAAGAAGCAATTATTGAATTAGCAAAACAGAAAAACGGAAAGGTTGAAGTTCCTTCAAGTGTTCTAAACACAAATAATTCAATCAAACTCAAAATACAGAATGAGGTTTTTATTGCTTTGAATAAGCAGGTTAAAAATTCAGCATCCATAAAATTACCAAGTAGGATTACATATGAAGTCTGTAAGGAATGGCTTCATAAATTCTATACTCTATTTCATTGGGCAACAGAGGAAAAGCGGTTTCAATCTGAAAATCAACTTGACTATTTTGCTGTCCTTATGAATCAATGGATGAATGGAGTTTCATTAAGTCAAATCATTAATGAATCAATAGCTTATTACATCCGCAAGAGGGGCACCTTAATGGTTGGTTACAAGAACGGAAAACCAACATATGAGGTATTCGATAATAGCAAACATCATATTAATGTATTGATTGGAAACATCATTGATGATATTGAAAGTGTTTTGCGATTTCTTTTCGAAAAATACTTTAATAGTTATTACGCAATGCTTGTAGAAATTTTAGGAGAAGAAAATGCGGGGGGTAATTGGGCTACATTTTTAGAGTATGGAACACAAAATTCAATTGTTATCGCTTTACAAAATTATGGATTATCAAGACACTCGGCAGATTACTTATTTAAGAATTTTAAAGATTGTTTGAAAACAGAAGGAGATAAACTAATCGAAATTAACATTACAAAACTCAAAATCGGACTTAATAAGGAGGAGATAGAATATGATGAAATCAGTTCAAATTTATTTTAAATGACGGACTTTAAACTAATAGCAATAAGACCTCTGGCAGGATGTGATAAAAAATTTACTAAAATTTTAAGTGAAGGAATTCCTTATGTTTTTTACAATGAATACGATTTTTCAGAATATACTGACAATACAAAAATTATCAGGCAAAAAGGAAATTCAATTCCAGATTTATTTTCCGTAAAAAACAACTTTAAAAAGGAAGTAAAAATAAATATTTCAGCCATTGTCGGTGAAAATGGTTCTGGAAAAAGTAGTATAGTCGAGTTATTTTACGTGTTTTGTTATAACCTATCCGTAATAAATAAAGTCCTTTTTGATGAAGACGAAAAAAGGCTATTAGATTTAAACGATATTGTTCCAGATATTAACGTTGAGATATTCTATAAGATAGATGCGGGCATTTTTCTATTAAGACTAATAAATGCTAAAATCAATATTTTCAATTTACAGAAAAATTCTTTTGTCGAAATTCAAAATCACACCTTTAACCTAAATGATTTTTTCTACACTATTTCTATTAACTATTCACTACACTCATTAAATTCTTTGGTGCTCGGTGATTGGGTTAAAAGAATTTTTCACAAAAATGACGGGTATCAAACTCCAATCGTTTTAAACCCTTATAGAAATAAAGGGAATATTGAAATCAATAACGAAGAGTATTTAGTAAAATCAAGGTTTATTTCAAATATTCTTGGCAAAACAGATGGAAGAATAAGACCAGAAGATAGTTTAAAAAATATTCTTGATAAGAAAATAGCTCATCGACTTAAAGTAGAATTAAACAGAGAAAAGTTTAAATACGATAAAAACAAAAAACCAATTTTTGAAATTACACAAGAAATTGGAGAGGTAATTTTACCTATAGTTTATAAGCACTTTTTGAATAACAAAAACTTTGTACCTAAAGAAACTTTACTTAACAGCTATGCAAAAGAATATATCCTTTATAAGTTAAAGAGCATAGCTTCAAAGTATGAACCATATAAAACTCGTTTTATATCTTTCAATAAAAACACTAAAATAGCTGATGCTTTTCTACTGATGTTAGCCGAAGAAAATAGTCACGTTACATTTAAACTTATTCAGGCAATAAATTTTCTTTCAAATGAGTTGTATTTTAATAGAAAAGAAACTTTTGAATTAACTGTTTCTTATTTGTCTAATCAGCTTGCCAAGGAGAGTAAGTTAAAAGGCAAGGAACTAATTGATATTTTACCGCCAGCCTTTTTCAAAATTGATATTGAATTCAAAGATTCTGATACATTTAGTCTTCTTAGCTCTGGAGAAAAACAAAGAGTTTATAGTATTGCAACATTGATTTACCATTTGAATAATTTAAGCTCAACAAATGCAAATATTATTAATCATAAATACAAGCGTGTAAATGTGATTTTTGATGAACTAGAACTTTATTTTCATCCAGAACTTCAAAGAAATTTAATAAATGATATTATTGAAAGCATTAAGAAAATTCAACTAAAGGAAATTGACGCTATTAGTATTCTTTTAATAACTCATTCACCTTTTATTTTATCAGACATTCCTGATTCAAATATACTTTTCTTAACCGAAAAGGGATTGCCAGAAGAGAACAGGGAGAACATAAAAACTTTTGGTGGCAATATTCATGAATTGCTTGCTCATAGTTTCTTTTTAAATAACGGTTTTATCGGTGAGTTTGCAAAAAACAGAATTCAGTCCATTATTCATAATTTAAATACTGATGAAAATAAAAACAAGAAGGACATAGACAAGGATTCGATTTGGAAAGAAATTCAGATTATTGGTGAACCTTTTCTTAAAAAAAAGCTAATTGAAATGTATTATCTGAAGTTTGACAAAACAAAAAGAATTTCCGAATTAAAAGAAGAATTAAATCGATTAGAGAATGGTTAAGTTACAAAGAAATAGTACAGAAGCTGAAAAACACTTGCTTATTGCAAAGAAATTAATCGAAAAACGTATTAATTCTGTATTGATAGGGGGTTCAATTGGCAGAAATCTGGTAATTGCTTTAACTCCAAATGTTATTACTTTTTTAAAAAATTTATTGAATGGTGATAACCTTCGAAAACTAATTCTTACTAGTCCTGAGGATTTGCCAAGTTTGATTACAGGCATATCGGCAGCGTATCCAAGCTTTATTGTTCCGAACTCGAATGAAAATCGGATACTTCGTAACGTTTTTATTTCACACGGATATGAACATAAAGGGTTTGATAAATTGGAATTCATTAAAAGAATAAATATTGACACATGCCCATATTGCAACAGAAATTACATTTATTATTTATCCAAAGCAGGGAAAATTAAACCTCAAATAGACCATTTCTATCCAACTAATATTTATCCTTTCCTTGCTTTAACATTCTATAATTTGATTCCTTCTTGTCAGACATGTAATGGATTCGGAGCAAAAGAAGGTAATGACCCATTACAAGTGAACTTGATTAATCCTTACTTAATTGAAAATCAAGATTTCAAATTCACTTACAAAATAAATCATATAAATTTCTTGAATCCCTTATTAGATAAAAATAGTGTTGAAGTAAAATTTAGACATCAACTAGCAGGTCATACAAACATATTCAAACTTGATAAAATATACCAGCAACACTCTGACCATGTACTTGAGTTAGTAATAAAAAGCAAAGTTGCATATTCAAGCAAATACAGAACTTACTTACATTCATATAAAGGTTTAAAATTTAATGATGCTGAAATTGATAGGATGATTTTAGGAAATTATTCTAAAGAAGATGAGATTCATAAAAGGCCTTTAGCAAAAATGTATCAAGATATTGGAAAAGAATTAGGATTA
>MEOD01000099.1 GCA_001768555.1 Bacteroidetes bacterium GWF2_29_10 | reverse complement strand
ATATCTTTTTTTCTACAAAAATACAAATATAATTAATGCCAAAATGTAAAAATATATAAAAAATTATCAACAAATTGATAGCGGTTTAGTATAATAAGGGGTATCATTAGGAGTTACACCATTTCCATAAAAAAAAGCTAGTTGTCCGTCATCTTTCATTATTAAAACTCCTTCTCCTCCAAAAGCTTTATGAAATAAAGTTGAATACTGGTTGTCTGGAGCAAATTCGGTTGGGTAAACCCACATTTCTAAAGACATAGAATCTTGTATTGATAAACCGTTAGAATCGGTTTCTATAAAAATCCAGTTTCCATTATTTTCTCCATCAAAATAACAAGATGAGCCAGTATCTCCTGCTAAAGTAATAGAAGATGTAGAAGCACAAGCATTTATTGTTCTTGTTTGTGCAACAAGAACAATTCCTTCATCTGTTTCAGAAAAACTATTACCATAGGCTGTAACATAATATTTTGTAGTAACAGTAGGAGATACCTGTATTGATTGAGTAGTAGCTCCAGTGCTCCAACTATAACTCAATATTGTTGAATCTGATACTGGTGTTAGTGTAGCTGAACTTCCTAATACGATTGTATCTGTAGGCACAGTTACGTACTGTGCTGTAATTCTAATCTGTATTAGCAGTGTTAGAATAAATAATAAAGTAATTATTTTTTTCATTTGCTTATTTTTTTATATTTAATAAATGTATTTTTTGTAATTTTTATGTTTATAACTCTTATCTAATTTATGATTTGGAGCTCTTATTTTGTGTTTGTTTTTCATATTATTATTGTTAAATTATGCCTACTTGTTTAGGGTATCGGCATTCCCTTTTTATTATTAAATATTTTAAATAGCATTCTATTATAATGAATAACTAAGAAAATAATGCAAGAACATAATAATTTAGTAAATATTTTTATTTAAGTAAATTCATTTAAATTTTAAATAAAAAAACTTTATATCAACCCATATTAAATAACGGTTTTTATATAAAAATAAATATAACAATACAATAAACAAGTATTAATTAACAGAGCAAATATATAAAGAAAATATTAAATATTTACATTATATTAAAAAAAAACATTTTATTTTTTTGGCTTACTTAAAAAATTAATAATTAATTATTTAAAATAAAAAAAAATTGTAATACGTTCTTTTTGACAAAAAATAACAGTAGTAAAAAAAATCTTATTGAATTTAACAAAATTAATCACAATGAATATAGCAATAATACAATATCTAGATGTTTTTTTAGTTTATAATTATATATTATTAAAACTATATTTGTTTTTTTCTTGTTCTAACTTGCCTTATATTTGGTTTTCGTGAACAGCTTCTTGTTTTTTTATTTTAGTTTCATGTAAATTTATTTTTATTTTTTAGGATTTCTGCTCAGTGATCTTTGTTAGATAAGAATGAAGGATAATACTTTTTAATTTTTTTTGCATATTTTCATTTGTTTTCAAATTTCTACTTCCATTATAAGTGTATCTACCCAAAGCAGCTATTTTGTATAGCTTGATCAAAATTTGAGAAACTGATATAAAAAAACATTTAGGGTGTATTCACAAAAAATGTTTTACTTTTGTAAAAATAAAAACATTACAATTTGGAAAATTACGACTTTATATTTGGCTTCAGATCTATAATTGAAGCAATCAATAATGGGAAAAATATTGATAAAATCTATATTAAAAAAAGCACAAACAGTGAGCAATCTAGCGAACTTATGAGCTTAGCTAAGCTTTGTGAAATAACAGTACAACATGTTCCTTTAGAAAAGTTAAATCGCATTACATTGAAAAATCATCAAGGCGTAATAGCAATTATATCGCCTGTTCCTTTTTACAAGGTAGAAGATATTGTTCAAGAGGTTTTTGAAAGTGGTCGTTTACCTTTTTTTATAGTATTAGACAATATTACTGATATGAGAAATTTTGGATCAATTGTTCGTACAGCAGAGTGTGTTGGCATTGATGCAGTAATAATTCCATCAAGAGGTTCAGCTTTGATAAGTGGGGATGCTGTAAAGACATCTTCGGGAGCTTTAATGAAAGTTCCTGTATGCAAATCAGATAATTTATTGCAAACGGTAAAATATTTACAAAATTCGGGAATTTCAATTGTAGCTTGTACTGAAAAAGCGAGCGAGCCTCTTTTTAAGGCAGAGCTAAATAATCCTATAGCTGTAATTGTTGGTTCGGAATATGAAGGTATAAGTCCAGATTTATTAAAAGTTGCAGACAGATTAGTTGAAATACCATTATATGGGACTATAGAGTCTTTAAATGTTTCTGTAGCGGCTTCTGTAATAATGTACGAGGTTGTTCGTCAAAGGAATTTTATATAAAATAAAAGATGAAGATTAAAAAATTTAATACTTATAGATTAGTAAAAGGAGAAGATTTAAATCATCATGGAACTTTATTTGCAGGAAGAAGTGCAGAATGGTTTGTTGAATCAGGATTTATTGCTGCATCAAGTAGTCTGAATCCTAAAAATTTGATATGTTTAAAAATACATGGTATGCATTTTACTAAGCCAGTAAATCCAGGTGAGGTAATTTGTTTTGAAGCAAAACATGTCTATGTTGGTCGTTCAAGCATTATTACATATATAAAAGTGTTTAGCGAAAAACAACCAGAATACGTTCTTGTTGATGGGTTTATCACTTTTGTTCATGTAGATGAAAACACGAATCCTTGTCCTCACAATATTACTTTGGAGATTGAAAACGAATATGATTTTTCACTTAATAAAAAAGCTTCAGAATTGTTAAAAAAATAGTTTTCTAATTAAGGTTTTATGAAAGCTTTAACTATAATATTATTATTTATACTTTCATCATACTTACACATTTTTGCTCAATCAAATGAGTCTGCTAAATTTAATATTGTATTTACAGAACTAATGATTGATCCTACGCCATTTACAGGATTACCTGCTTATGAATATATAGAAATATACAATCGTTCGGACAAACCTATAAGTCTTCTTGATTGGGAGATTCAAATAGGGAATAATTCAAAAACATTACCAGACACAACAATATTGGCAGGAGAATATATAATAATAACAAATCAAAATAATTACGAAAATTATTTGAATTATGGGAAAGTAATTCCTGTAAAATCACTTGCTGCACTAAATAATGAAGGTCAACTAATTAAGATTTTAAATGAAGATAGTGTTTTAATTGATTTCGTTTCTTACAACACATCGTGGTATAATGATAAAATAAAAGTAGACGGAGGATGGTCGCTTGAAAAAATTGATCCTAATTACTTCTGTAATGATTTAAACAATTGGACTGCTTCTATAAATTATAAAGGAGGCACTCCATGTCAAATTAATTCTGTAAATAACAACATTAATGATACTCAAGAGTTAGAAGTTTTAAGACTTGGATTAGATAATGATAGCAGTATAATTGTTTATTTTAACAAATTTATTACAGATAAGAATATTATTAATCAAAACAATTGGATAATAAACAAAGAGCTCAATCCTATTTGTTGCACAATTGACGAAATACATCCAAGTATAGTTTATCTAAAATTTGATTATAGTTTTATAAAAAATACTTCTTATGTTCTAGAATTTAATGGAGACCTTAATGATTGCTACAAAGAAGGTAGTCATAGTTTTAGAGAATCTATATGCTTACCCGATTCGATAGTATTTAATGATATTATTATTAATGAAATTCTATTTGATTGCTCAGATGATAATGCTGAGTTTATTGAGCTATACAACAATTCAAATAAGTGTTTGGATATTGCTCAAATGAAATTGCTCCTTTTTGAAAATGATAACATTAATAATGCTATCCCTATTTCTTTATATTCATATATTTTTTTTCCAGACGATTATGTAATTATCTCAAAAAGTCCCAAAAGTATTTTTCGAAAATATTTTTCTGCAAACACAAACAAATATATTCAATTGGAGAATATATTTGTATTAAATAACGAAGGAGCAACGATAGGTATATCAGTCTATGGATTTAATATAATTGACAAAGTTTATTATTCGCCTGATATGCATTCTCCTTCTTTAACAAACCATAAAGATGTTTCTTTAGAAAGAATTAACCCAAAAGAAAATTCTTTGAATAAATATAATTGGACTTCTGCATCTTACACTGTTGGGTATGCAACTCCTGCTTATAAAAATTCTCAATATCTTAATCATAAAGAAGAAAATTCTTACATATATTTTGATAAAGAATACTTTTCTCCTGACAATAATGGAGCTGATGATGTTCTTACAATTAATCTAAATTTAGCAAAAACACCTGTATCAGCAAATATTTACATATATACAGAAAATGGGATACTAATAAAAAAGCTAATCAATAATCAAATAATATCAAAAATAGATAAAATATACTGGGATGGCACTAATGATGATAGTATAATAATGCCTCCAACAAATTATATCTTGTATTTTGAAATTGCATCAATTGATGGCTCTGTTTATAAAGAAAAGAAAATTTGCTACTTAGTTAAAAAATAAACTACATAAATATTTGATAATACGTAATTTGCCATTAATTAGGATCTATAGAGAAACGCACTAAACATTTATGACGTTTCTCTTATAGACTTAACACTCCTCTCTGCAAATATTATATTGAATTAAAGGAGGTTTCCAATATGGTTCGCTAAAAAGCCAAGAGTTATATTTATAATAAATTATCTTTGACTAAAAATATTAGCAAAAAAACAGCAAAAAAAATCCTTGTTAAACTTAACCAGCCCATCAAAAGGAATATTGTATTACTACAATATTCCTTCGTTTTTTTCATATTTTAGTTCTAATATTATTCAAACCATACTTGGGTTTTAGAGAATGCCTAAGAGTTTATTATTATGACAACTTAAATACAATAGGCAATGTCATTTCTACATCAACAGGAGTTCCTTTATTTAAGCCAGGAATCCAATTTGGCATTTTAGATACTACTCTTATAGCTTCTGCGTCAAAAAGTGAATTTCCTTTTTCTTTAATTGTAACATTTTTAATTTTTCCAGTTTTTGTTACAGTAAAATTCACAAACACTTTTCCTTCAATGCCTTTTTCCTTTGCTTCTTCAGGGTATTGTATGTTTTTAGAAAGATAATCAATTAGAGCATTATATCCATTTGGATATTCGGGCATTTTCTCAATAGAAATGAAAGTTTTATCATCATTACTTTTAGCAGATAACTTACTGTCATTATTAGAAGTGTTATTAACAGTTTCTTTCTTTTCAGAAATTACATTAGAAGAATATTGTGATTTCAATTTATCTGCATTTTTATTGCATGAAAATGCAATAAAAAGCACAATAACAATTGGAAATGCAAGCAATACTTTCATTTTAGAAAGTTTGCTTGATCGTGTTTTTTTCATCATAATTAAGCGTTTTAAAGTTAATGATTTATTTAAATTATTGGCAAAACCTGGTTGCACACCAATAGCGTTTCTAAAAAGGAGCATAAAATATTCAGCGTATTCAGGTGTTTGCTCCGATACTCCTAAATCAGCCAAATACTCGTGGGTTTCTTTAAGTGCGACTTTCATCTTCCAACAAAATGGATTAAACCAATTTAACACACAAATTAATTCTGCAAAAACAACATCAATCGTATGCCATTGACGCACATGAATTGTTTCGTGCATTATTATTTTTTCTTGCGACTCTTCATTTATTGTTTTTTTATCAATATAAATAGTTTTAAAAAATGAGAATGGGGCTATTTGTTTTTTACTCAAAGCTATGTTTAATTGATTATTTGCCTCAATGGAACATTGTCTGTGTATAAAAATTAAAGATATTATTTCGGAAATAAATCTCATTAAAAAAACGGACATACCAATTAAGTAAAAAACAATTACATAATGATTAATAAAAGCATACTTCTCTATTGCAAATGCAGATTGAGAAGTTATTTGCACTGTTTCCAAAACAGCAAAAAACGTTGCTTCCTTATCTGCATTATTGACAGGGATATTTATTAATGGTATTAATAAAGAGATAATGTAAGAAAATAATAAGTAAAATCTGTTCAAATGAAAATGAGTTTCTTTATGTAATGTTACAATATAGAGCCCATATAACAATATCAAACAAACAGATACTTCAAGTAAATATGTTATTAAACTAGCCATTATTTTTTTTATTTTTAATTTCTACTTCGACAAGTCGTTTTATATCTTCAAGTTCTTTCAATGACATGGAATCATTTGACGTAAAAAAAGAAACGAGTTTATTATATGAATTACCAAAATATTTTTTTACAAAATTTCCTAGAAAGACATCCGAATACTCATCCTTAGATACTATAGGAAAATACTCATATGTGTTGCCATAACTTTTGTATGATACAAAACCTTTCTTTTCAAGTATTCTGATCATTGTAGAAACAGTATTATAAGCTGGTTTAGGTTCTTCAAATTGTTCGACAATATCTTTCACAAAAGCTTTTTCCAATTTCCATAGTATTTGCATTACTTCTTCTTCTGCACGAGTTAACTCTTTTATAGATTTTTTCATAACTATATTTTTAATTATTTAACTAAACATTTAGTTAAAGAGTATACAAAAGTACAACTAAATTTTTAGTTATGCAAATTTATTTTATTATTTTTTGAAAATATTATCCCCAATAGTATTTTCAAGAAAGGATTATATTACTTAAAATCAACAACAAACAAGCAGTTTATATCAATCCACAAATCCTAAATAAATATTGAATTGAAACCGTTGCAAAGCAAAGACTCAAAAAATAATTACTTAAATTATTAACAAGTATTTTTTTTGTATTAAATAATTTTGTACATTATGTAGCATAAAAACAGAAACAACATCACAAATAGGATTTGCCGAATTGGCATTATCAAAAAGGAAAATCAAGGATGTTTTTTTAATCAGCTCAATATTGTTATTGATTGTAAACCAATAAGTCGATTGATTAATAAATATTATAAAAAATGGGAAAGTGCTATAGGAAAACCTTCCTACGATGGTATAATATTATTTAAAATCTGTTTGCCACAAACATAATATGGATTAAGCGAATATGAAGTATAGGATCAAGTAAATGATTGTATTTCATTCAGCAGATTTGTAAATAAGCATGTATAAAAAATCACTGGACCATTCTTTAATAAGTAGATTCCACTGTTACTATTCATTAAAAGAATTGTCAAAAATAAATAGAAAAATACCCAAAATAGGGGGTCACTCAGTCCAATATTCCTCAATAAATTGACTAAATTTTGATTAATTAATATAAAAATCTAAAAAGATATTTAAATTTAATAACGAAATTATTAAATTGTACTTTTTGCAATGGTCTTAATTTAAGTACTTTTTTTGGAAGTGGCTATTTTGCCTAGCAACGTTCTCAATAATTTGAGGAATTATAAAGGCATATAAAAGCTAAAATGTCATCATTGTATTATTAAGTATTTCGATGTATTATTTATCTATAAAATCATTCAAGGCCTTTCTTATTCCAAATATATCAAAATGTTTTTTAGAATTTTCTTTTAGTTTGTTTGTAAAAGACTCTTTATTCATAACAAAATGTTTTATCTTTTCTTTTATTTCTTCTTTGTTCTCTAAACTTAATTTTCCTGCATACACAGTTAAACCCATTTCTTCAAATATATGAATATCTGCCAACCCTGAATCATTTACCATTATTGAAATATTAGGTATTAAACAAAAAGCTGCTTCATACTTTAAAAGACCACCTCCATTTATGATTAAATCGGCATTAGATAATACTTTTTCCATCTCTTTTACAGGAGAAGCTATAACAGTACGCCCCGCATAATAACCAACTTCATTGCCTGAATCAATGTATATTAATCTTGCATCTTTAAATATAGTTTCAACAATTTCTAGAACCATTAATACTTTATCTCTGCCAACACTAGAGCCACTTAAAATTACATAAACATTGTATATGTTCCCACTTTTTTTTAAATTATGATGTTTATTTCTTTCTCTTATTTTTAACAGACTGTGTTTGTATGGAAAATACTTTAAACCCTTAAATGTTTTTTTTGATTTATAATTGGAATTTATAGAGCCGACAGTAAAATTAAGCAAAAAATCAATATCTTTAAAGTCAAGCGTATTCAAATCATCTATAACAAGAGTCCTTAAATTACTTTCTTTCAAAATATTCAATAATTCCTCATTAACGAGATAAGTATCCACAATTATGTTATCATAAATACCTTTACTTATAATTTTCGTTAAACCTTTATAATCATAACTTTTATACTTTTTCTCATTAACATACTTCAATTCATTTGCCTTAAGCAAAGTCTCTCCAAATTCACTATAATTGCCATAAAATGTTATAATCAAATTATCTTGCAAAGTATTCAAATGTCCAACTATATTTATCATCCTAGACAAATGCCCTAAGCCAACATAACTGTTAGCATTACAATAACATAAAATTCTTTTTACAACCATAAAATCATATTTTTTTTGCAAATATACAAGTTTTTTTCAACCCGAAAATATACTAAAATTTAAAAGAAAGATAATTATTTTCAATGATAATAATCTTTATATTATAATTGAGACAGTTGCAAGGCGAAAATTTAAAAAAATAATTACTTAAATTGTTAATAAACAGTTGTTTGTTTGAAATAATTTTGTATCTTTGCAAGATGAAAACAGAAATAACATCACAAGTAGGATTTACCGAATTGGCATTATCAAAAAGGTGAAAATGCCATAAGAAGACCTTCCTACGAGTGGTTCGTATTGTTTAAAATCTGCTTATTACAAACGTGATATGGGTTAGCGACTAAGCATAACCTAAGATTAAATCTGGAGTTGACATTGATGCAAAATGGATAGGAAAACTTAGATATGGCTACAAACAACACACAGCAACTGATGAGCAATGATTAGTTTTATGGATTGTTACTACCTCAGCAAACGAAAGTGGTATCAAACATTTAGAAGATGTATTATTGAAAGTAAAAGCCAATGCAAGAATATGGGTAAAAGCAGGCAAAGGTTATAAAAGTAATGAAAATTATAATGTTATAAGTAATTTTAAACTAAGAAATCACATTATGTTAAAAGCTCTAAAGAATAAATCATTAACAGTAAGAGAGTTGAAGTTTAACAAACTCATTAGTAAAACAAGGTATATTGTAGAACGAACTTTTGGTTCAATAAGAAGATAGTTTAGTGGAGAAACAGCCAAATATATTGGACTAGCAAAAATGCATGCCCAACATTTAATGGAGGCTATTGCATATTTATATCGAACACCTGAGATTATTGTGTCAAATTGTCAAAAATAAATGAAAAAAACACCCAAAATAGGGTACACTCTATGCAATATTCCTCAATAAATTGACTAAATTTTGATGAATTAATAGCAAAATCTGAAAATTTACATGGAAACCTCTTGGCAAAGCTCCTAAAGAAGAAAAATACGTTCAAATAAAATTAAAAGAAAGACAAGAAGCAACTCAAATAAATTAAATAGAAGGTAAATTTGGATAGTTAATAATTTGATTACTAGGATGAAATGTAGTTTTAGATTGGTTACGACGGGTTAAAAGCAAGGTTAAAGTACTCTATATGTGCTTTATATGCACTGTATATGTGCTCTATATGTGCTCTATATGTCATAGCCGTCAAGCTAAGCGTTTAAGTAATTTATTATCAGCATTTTGTTTTTGATCAATAAACAGCCTAATATATATGGGGGTATCAATTCCT